>NZ_JBFUHJ010000271.1:0-7522 GCF_056402455.1 Paenibacillus sp. P4_A7
GAAGTAAACCGCTTGTTTGGGGTCATTTTGCGTATCAAGTTGAATTCATAAAGGGGTATGAGACTTATGACACGAAAAAAACTAATTGAGGTTAGCAGGACGCTAGCCAAGGTTGCTATAGGAGAAGCTTATGCTGATCTAGTTATTAAGAATGGTACTTTAGTTAATGTATATTCAGGCGAATTACTTGAGTATATGGATGTCGCGATTGCTGCTGGTAGAATTGCGTATGTAGGGAACGCAGATCACACGATTGGTCAGCAAACAGTCATTATCGATGCGTCAGGTAAGTATATTTCACCAGGACTATTAGACGGTCATATGCATGTTGAGAGCACCATGCTTTCTGTTACTGAATTTGCTAAAGCTGCTTTAGCAAAAGGAACGACAGGGATCTTTATGGACCCTCATGAAATTGCGAATGTCTTTGGTACAGAGGGTGTAAGGCTGATGCATGAAGAAGGCCAGCAGCTGCCTCTTAAAGTATTTACGACTTTCCCATCCTGCGTTCCAGCGACGGATGACTTGGAAGATGCAGGCGCAACCTTAGAAGTAAACGATATTAAAGAGGGTTTGCTATGGGACAATGTGGTCGGACTGGGCGAGGTCATGAACTTCCCGGGTGTCATATACGGTGATCCGAAGATGTGCGGCGAGATTAATGAAACGATTGAGAGTGGTAAAACGGTAACGGGCCATTTTCCAAGTGATGATGATCGTATGCTGCAGGCTTATATTGCATCAGGCGTAACTTCTGATCATGAGACGATAACACGTGAGCAGGGTCTACATAAGGTGCGCCTCGGTATGCATCTGATGATTCGCGAAGGCTCAGCTTGGCATGATGTCAAAGAGGTTATTAAGGTCGTAACTGTGGATAAGGTGAACACGGACAATATATCCTTGGTGACGGATGATGTAAATCCACAAACCTTAGTAGAGAAAGGCCATCTCAACCATGTGGTTCGCCGTGCGATTGAAGAGGGCGTGAGTCCAGTTACCGCTATACAGATGGTCACGATTAATGTGGCGCGTTACTTTAAGCTGGAGAAGGATCTGGGCAGCATTACACCAGGCAAAATGGCTGACATTCTCATATTGGATGATCTACAAAGGATCGAGCCAACAACTGTCATTACAGATGGTGAAGTGGTTTATGATCAAGGGAAGCTTGTTGTTGAATTTCCTACGTTTATATATCCCGAGCATATCCGCAATTCGGTCAATATTAAGCGTGCGTTAACTGCTGAAGATTTTAGACTGGCAAGCCGGAGCAATCAGAATACAACGCAAATCAACGTCATTAAAGTGATTGAAAACAGCGCGCGGACTGAGAAAATGACTGCTGAACTCGCGGTTGAGCAGGGGATCATTCAGCCTGACGCTGAGCAGGATATTATCCGTTTGGCTTGCATCGAGCGGCACCGTGGAACGGGCCAGATTTCATTCGCCTTTACGCATGGATTCCAATTGAAATCAGGCGCTGTAGCGTCTACCGTAGCGCATGACAGCCACAATCTACTTGTAATGGGTATTAATGAGGAAGACATGGCATTCGCAGCCAATGAGCTTGTTAAGCTTGGTGGCGGAATGATCGTTGTTGAGAATGGCAAGGTGCTTGCTCAAGTACCGATGACGATCGCGGGACTTATGTCAGATCAGACGTTGGTTGAAGTTGTCAAACAGGTTACGGAACTGGAGCAAGCTTGGAAGCAGCTTGGCTGCTCATTAAATGCTCCGTTTATGACTTTCTCGCTCATTGCTTTGCCTGTTATTCCTGAAATTCGAATTTCAAACCGCGGGATTGTCGATGTTACACAGTTTAAGTTAATTGATGTAGAGATTGTTTGAAGTAAGGGATTAAGGATACGTCACTAAAAAAGCACCCTAATCTCGCCAAATGGCAAGATTAGGGTGCTTTTGCACGCGTACAAACGTTACGTGTTAATAGCTAACTTTTCGCTGATTACTGTTTGCGGTTAATGATCAGTTGTTAATGTCGCATTTGTTCATGATGAAGGAGATTTGATTTTCTAGCCGATTGATCGTTTCCTGCTGTTGCTGGTTATTGGCGTGTTGTCCTTGCAAAGCTGCGAGCTCCTGCTTAAGCTGATGAAGATCATCACTTGCTTGGGCGCAGTTGTAGTTGCTCTCGAGATTTTCAAGCATATTGAAATCCTCCATTCGGTTAGATATACTTCACTCCACTATTATGTTGGATTTCCTTTAACTTATTCAGTTTGAATCGTTTAGTGGTACAAGTTATAAATGGTTTTACCATGAGTTTTGTGATAGTATTTACATCTATATAGAAAGAGGATGTGAGCGATAGTGATCAACATTACGATTCCAACACCGGACGTTACGATTCATAAGCAGGACTCTCCTGTGTTAAGCAACATTTATGGTTTTACTGATTTCCACCTGATTTCAAGAGAAGTTGGCGGTATCTTTATGTTCTATAATAAGAAAGATGAGCTGCTTTTTGTCGGTAAGGCAAGGAAACTAAGACCTCGTATCAAAAAACATTTTGAGGATACTGTATCCCCAATGAAAATGTATAGAGACGAAGTCACTAAAATTGAGATCTGTTTGGTTGAAGATCCAGTTGAAAGAGAAATTTATGAAACCTACATCGTTAATGCGCATCGGGCGAAATACAATGTAGAAAAAGTGTTATATAAGTAAGAATGGGCGGTAAAAAGGCTGGCTATGACGATTGAGTCATTGACCAGATTTCTGTAAGCTTGATTTTTGGGCTTACAGCTGCCTTTTTAGTTGTTTTGAGGGCTGTAAGCTCGATCTTTGACCTAACAGCATGATAATCGCAAGATTATTGACGAAAAGGGAGGCTGTAAGCACGATTTTGGTGCTTATGCCTCCTTTTTTGGTTGATTTGAGAGCTGTAGGCTCGATATTCGAGCTTACAGCTACTATTTAGTTTGGGACGACACAGCCCACTTCACAGCAGCACGTAGTTACGATTGTGGAACCATCTCTACATATCCTTCGCCCAAAATTTCTTTATGCTCATACGCTTCGGGTGAAAGCTCCTTCGCAATAAATGAGTTAAGCTGGCTTGGCTCCAGGTCATACATGACCTCTATTTCCTTAGCAAACAACCGAACCTCTTTCTTAAGAAGCTTTGCTAGTGCCGGCTGCGGTTTTACTTGAAGCTCATCTGTCGAAGACAGAACCTGCTTAAGGCCGTCAACGTAGCTATCCAATGATCGCGCGCCGACAATTTTAACGCCTTTATTTTGCTCATTAATCATAACGATAGTTGGGAATCCTCGTGCACCCAGTTTACTCGCAAGCGCAAAGTCTTGATCAAGTAGCTCTTGACTCGCGGGCAGCCCAGCTTCTTTCACGATTTCTTCCCCATCCAGACCCATCTGATCCACAATTGCGATCAACACCGAATCTTCGCCAATGTTTTGATTAAAGGCAAATACAGCTTCTCTCGCTCGACGCAAGAAAACGTTAGCTGCATTCTCGTCGATTTTCTGAATGACTTTAAAAACGCGAGATGGTGGATACGAGGATTGAATCGGATTGTCGATCCATACTGTTCCATCAATTGGCATGCGCGAATGCTCGCCAACCTCCCGCCAGTGACCGGCAACATCGGATGGCTTACCAATGCCGTTTTTGACGTCCGCGAATCCTTCCCAGCCCTTCAGCAGCCCGCCCATAACAGTCTGAAAGTGAATATATTGTCCATACTGTTCGGTGAATCGCAGCAATACCGGCTCGAGCGCCCAGCAGTGTGAACAAATGGGATCTGTAACATAATAGAGAGTTATCTTTTCCTGCGGCTCATTAAAGTCGATAAGTGTCATTTCTTCCTCACCGCCAACTCCGCACACACCGGTTTCTAAATCACAGGCCATATTATTATTCATAATTGCTACCCCTTTTCATTAATTGTTTTCATTAATTGTTTTCATTCTTCTTTTTCACTAATTGTTGTGTATCTGGATCATAGCTCATATGCTGCTTCGCCCACGCTTGTATCGGCTGAAGCGCAGAGATAAGGGTTTGCCCTTTATCTGTTAATGCATAAGAGATGGAGACGGGCGTACTCGCCACTACCTTTTTCACGATTAACTCATGCTCGATCAGCTCAGATAACTTTGTTGATAAAGCTTTCGGCGTAATGTTTGGAAGATCCCGTTTCATTTCTGAGAAATGCGAGCAGCCATCCTCACATAGGGACAAATAATGGAGAATGAGCCCATTCCACTTCCGTCCGAGAATTTGGAGTGAGTATTCGAAATAGGGACATACATTCATTCTTTAATCACCTTCTTTATTACTTTATTATAGCGAGTATATTTAGTATATCAAGTCCGAATTTTATTTTATTGTGTATTTCCACATCCATCACATACGTTCTGCTTGCTTTAATAAATAATATTTGGGACAATACTAGACAGATGGTTAGATTCGGCTATAGATGCGGAGTAGGCGGGAATTAAAGCTTTGAAAAGAGGGTAAATAATGAGTAAACAATCCATTTATGGATTAACATTGGAACAGTTGACAGCATGGCTCATGGAGTATGGGCATAAGAAGTTTCGAGCATCACAGGTGTGGGACTGGCTTTATAGAAAACGTGTTACTGATTTCGCGGAAATGGTGGATGTGAATCCTGCGTGTATACAATTATTATCGGAGCATTTTGTCATCCAAACGCAGCATGAGCACTTAAAGCAAGAATCAGAGGATGGAACGATTAAATTTTTGTTCAAGCTTAATGATGGCAATCTCATAGAAACGGTATTAATGCGTCATAAATTTGGTCTGTCCGTCTGTGTGACGACGCAGGTTGGTTGTAATATTGGATGCAGCTTCTGTGCCAGTGGACTGCTCGCCAAGAGCAGGGATTTATCCAGCGGTGAAATTGTGGAGCAGATTATGAAGGCTCAGTTTCATCTGGATAAAGAAAAGCAGGGTGAGCGAGTAAGCCATGTTGTAGTCATGGGTATTGGCGAGCCATTTGATAATTATGAAAACTTAACTAACTTCATTCATGTTATAACGGATCATAAAGGCCTCGCTATCGGATCCAGACATATTACCGTATCGACTAGCGGTCTTGTTGACAAAATCTATGAGTTCACGGATTCCGATCTTAATGTAAACCTGGCGGTTTCTTTACATGCGCCAAACAACGAGCTTCGGACTCGAATTATGAAAATAAATCGTGCTCTCCCTATAGAAAAGCTTATGGAGGCCATTGATTACTATTTAGAAAAAACGAATCGCAGAATTACGCTGGAGTATATTCTGATGAAGGATGTCAATGATCAACGGGAGCATGCACTTGAGCTTGCGGAGCTAATCGGAGAAGGGACTAGACGCCGTCTAGCCAACGTTAACCTCATTCCGTATAATCCAGTAGATGAGCATGGTCAGTATCAGAGAAGTGGTCTAGACGCGGTACGCGCGTTTTATGATACGCTCAAGAAACAGGGAATTAGCTGCAGTGTTCGACTTGAGCACGGTGCGGATATCGATGCTGCTTGTGGTCAATTAAGAAGCAAGCAAATTAAAAAGACGAAAAAGGATCGTGCGGTAGTCAGTTAATTTAAGTCGCAGCTAGACAAGCACAGGTATAGGTTTCACTTCACATAGAGAAAAAGCGTATCCATCAAGGTGGATACGCTTTTTCTCTATGTGCCGGCTTGCCAGAGTAAGGGGATGCTCTAAGCCATTTCAGCCTACAAACGCAGCGGCAATGCGATAGATCTGCTGCTGAATGTCATCTCTGAGCTGATCGATAATTTGAATGTCTGTGAACGGAGCAATAAGCTGCTCTCGCTCATCCTGAAGCGCCTTAGCCTGTGTCAGATACTGTGTCGATTGCTTCATTTTGACGGAGTATCGTTCTTTGAATGCTAGTAAAGCCTCTGCATGTTCCTCGTCGGTTCCTGGCTTAATACAGCGCAGATACGTATCCACAATTTCGTCTGTGTCACGATCAGGAAAATATTCGTGAGGTGCTGTGCTGTCAAACATGGCAACGCCGAGCTCACGTACAATGATCATGTCTAAACTGTTCGGGTCAAAGCCGCAATGATAGATTTCAACGTCAAAGCCTCGGTCGCTTGCTGCGGCAGCTAACTTTTTCAACATAGTGGATTTACCGGAGCCTGCTCTGCCTTTGATGAGATATCTCTTCAAGCCCTCAGTCAGATTCGGGACAAAGTCAACTGCACCATTCGGAGTAGCAGCTCCTAGAAACCGATGATCAACTCTGCTTATTTTGTCCTGCTTATGTTCACCATATAAAATGTCTATATACTCCCATGTAAGTTCATCGGCCGCCTTGAAATTCATATTGGAAATGTACAGAGCTTCCCATTCATCATGTATGCGAAGAGCTTCAGCGAAACCGGAATAGGCCCGTTCGTAAGCCTGCTTGATTACATTATTTAGCGTATCAATAGCTGTTCCCTGAAGTCTAAGCTGCGCCTTGTCACAGATCTGAGCCCACTCCACAATATGTGTGGTTACCCCTTCGAGCTGTGGTTCTATAGCATGAGGAGCCACTCCTCCGACAATCCCGATTTTCAAAGCAGGAATAACTAACCCATCGAGCGAATCGTTATCAGAGGCGCAGTGAATAAACCAAATGTCATGACCATTGTCTGCCATTTGATTCCCTATAGCTTGTATCAAGGCCGACTTTCCTGTGTCAGGACCACCTTTTAAAATAAACAGATGCTCAAGTCCTTGTAAAGATGAAGGAAACAAGCTGGTGAAACCCCGAGCCGTATTGCCTCCAGCATAAAAGTTTTTGATGATTGCAGTCATTTTTTCACACCTTTCTAGGCTAATGTCTTGGTGCATACTTCATCGTATTACGTCCGAATGGAAAAGGTGCGAAAGTTTTATGCATGTTTCACTTTTAATTGGAAAAAATATGGGTGTAGGTGTACACTATATGAGGTCTAATTGAACAAGAAGAGGTGTATTCCGTATAAACAAGCAGAAAGTTTTCCATTATGAAAGCGCTGTAAACTATATTGTTATTATCGTTTCCTGGGTTATGGTGTTTATTTTATCGATAGGATTTCTAATTGAATATTTCAAAGGTACACGCACGATTGGGTTTGTACTGCCTATCATATTAACTGGTGTTCTCGCTGTTATGTCAGGCACCATTTTCTTTATAAAAAATCCCTTGTCACGATATGTTCGTTACACAACCTTCTGCGGGTTTTTCGTTATGTATATTTTTTATTTAATGACAGCAACTACTTCCGTTACATTCACGTTTATGTTTCCATTGTTAACGTTGTTTTGCATGTACCTCGATCGTTGGTTTATGTTTATAGTTAATTCACTTATATTACTTCTTAATGGGGTTTATATCGTACAAAAGTTTAACGAGACGGACAAGCAGGTAATGGGTGCGGCAGCCTATGATCAATTCACGACGACCATGCTGATTCATGTTATTGTGTTAATTTTATTTATGTCCAGCTTACTTGCTGTCGAGTATATTTTTAAT
>NZ_JBFUHJ010000272.1:0-7508 GCF_056402455.1 Paenibacillus sp. P4_A7
GTGTGCTGCCGATTAGGAAGATTATAATCAAAATTGATAATTGGCTTTTGCCGATTTGCTGCATAACGTCTCCTTTCCACTTATGAGTGATTCTTCTCTTGTGCCTTTTTGAAGCCGCTGCTGCTCATACCCGTTGAATTTACTTTCACCCTCACTGTTATTTTCACTTCCGTTTGCGGAAACACTTCATTCCAGCTATCCTTCACTTCAGCCCATTGCTTCGGAAATTTCTTATGTATAACATTACCGAAGCCCACTACATCCGTTTTATGCTTACGAATAGCCTTCCAGCCCTTCTCCATTACTGCTGTAATCTCATCTTCAATAAGCTTCTGGACAACATCGACCTGTGCAGGCTTCATCAGATCGCCGCCGCAATTGTACTCCATCAGCGTTCCATCAGCTGTCGCAGTCACATGCATAATCCATTTGCTTCCTGATCGCTCTGTCCGCAGCTTGGTTGCTGCATGCTTAATTAATATGGATGATTTTTTCTGTTTTTTGCTTTTTTCATCACAAGCAAATGCTACCGTCGTTCTCTTCACATGATTGGCTAGCCACATAACCCCTTGACTTTCATCATTTGAGATCCATCCTACCAGCTTGTCCCCCTTAATTAGTCCCAGCTCGAATAATCTAACCTTAGACGGCGTATTGGTATGAGTGAGTTTATCCGCCCGATCCATGCTCTCACCTGTTCCAGAGAGGATTAAGCCTGGAATACCGGTCGCTTGAACAGGGCCTAGCAAATCTAAGAATAGGTCATGAATCGTCATTTGACGAAAAGTAGATCTATTTATTTCTTCATTGGCGATCATACGCTGTATGGCCGCACCCGGTATTTTCTCTAGCGGTATAAGCTGCTCAAGCATCCGGCGACCGCTTCCTTTGGCTAGAAATACGTTTACCGTTTCGCGTGAATCTTGGTTGCGCAAATAAGTGTCGAGCAGAGGAGCAATCCCTTTGCGCGCTGCCTCCTCACCGATAATAACAATTTGAGTGTGAGCAAAATAGAGCCGGCGAGACGTTTCTTGGCTCGCCTTGCCTACAGCTTCTCGAAAGCTCTCCCCATTCGTCGAAAATACATTGACCGGTGCTGAACTGCCGGCATTGCTCTGACCTGAAATCGCTTGAGGGATGACGATTTGGAACGATAATACCCATTTCCCCCCCTTCCAATCAACGCTTGTTCCCGAAACAATTGCAATTTCATTGAGCTCCACACGGTTCCAACAGCCAGCTTGCAGCAAGAAAACGAACAGAATCAGCAAGTACCTCCATTTTTTCACAGCCGCTCCTCCTTCCTACGGCTTGCCTGAATGGCGCTGTGCCGGTGGTTTTTTACCATTCGGACGCCGCTTCGGGTTACGTAAATTCAAATCAAGCGGCCGCAGTACAATTGCCCACCAAGGCAGGCGGACGAACACATCTCTCCATATCCCTGCCTTCGTCGGGCCAGGTGCAATTGGAGACATATAAGGCACTCCAAAGGAACGCAGCGACGTTAGATGGACCAGTAAAAACAGTGCCGTAATAAAAATACCGTAAAAACCGAAAATACCCGCCATGAGCATGAAACCGAAGCGGATAATGCGAGAAGTAACAGCCATATTAAATTCCGGCATAACAAAATTTGAAATGGCAGTGAACGAAACGACAATAACCATCCCCGCCGAGACGATTCCAGCCTGTACAGCGGATTGACCGAGCACAAGAGCCCCTACAATTGAAACAGCAGGTCCAATCGCACGCGGCATGCGCAATCCCGCCTCGCGCAGCACCTCGAAAGTTACTTCCATAAGAAGAGCCTCAACCAAACCTGGAAACGGGATACCCTCCCGTTGAGCCGCAAGGCTAATCAAGAGCGTAGTTGGAAGCATTTCCTGGTGAAACGTCGTTACCGCTATATATAAAGCAGGAAGAAACATAGAAATGAAATACGATCCATATCGAATGATGCGAACGAATGTTGCGATATCGAACCGCTGATAATAATCCTCGGGCGATGAGAAAAAGTTAAAAAAAGTCGTCGGTGCAACAAGTGCTATTGGACTGCCATCAACCATGATCGCTACACGTCCCTCAAGTAATGATGCTGCCACCRTATCCGGCCTCTCTGAATTTAACATGKTCGGAAAAAGCGTAAACGTCTCATCTTGTATGAACTCTTCAATGTAGCCGCTCTCGAGAACACCATCGATATCAATATCCGCCAGTCTGCGATACACTTCTTTCAGAATGCCCTCATCTACCGTTCCATGTAAGTAAAGCACCGCTACATTCGAATGGGTTTGCCTACCGATTTTGTGGATTTGCACATGAAGGTCAGACGAACGAATGAATCGACGAATCAAGCTAATGTTGGTTCGAACGTTCTCGACAAAACCGTGCTGAGGTCCCCGAATGACCGTCTGTGTTTGTGCAGCTGTAACACCTCGCTGTTCACCGCCGTTGACATCGGCAGTCAAGGCTATTGCGCTTCCGTCCGCCAAAATAACGCATAAGCCGTCTGTCATATACTGAAGTGCCTCTTCTAATGTACTAACATCCTGCATCGATCCTATTGAAACGACACAGTTGCGCAATGCATCCATCAACTTGCCGCCATTGACATACTCATGCTTGGGCAGCCTCATCGACATTAATGGTTCCATAACGCTTTCGTTGATCGTCTCCGAATCGACTATTCCGCCTATATAAATAATCGCCAGCTCTCGATCAGGAGCCGCATCACTGCGAAACATTCGAATAACGATATCGGCACTATTGCCGAATCGTTTGCGAATAGCTTGTACGTTCGCTGATAGTGATGGACTGAATGGCGTTAACGCCCCTGCGTTTTGTTTGTTCATAACCGCACCTTTCATTTCCTAGATGCTTCTATTTTGCTGTATTTTGGATGGAAATATGTACAGACAGCCTATATTCGTTGAGGCATCTGATCCAGCTTTCATCATTTGCCCCTCATCGGCCTTGATGTTTACTTAACGATATCTGAATAATTAGGCGGCAGCTCAAAGTCTTCCACATGCTTGTATTTGATAACGGACGTATTTCCATCGTTATTTATGTGAAAGGTGATGATATCCTTACCTACAGCGAGGTGAGGACCTACATAGGGAATTACGGTTACTTGAACCTCCATATGGGAGCTGTAGTATTTATATACAAGCTCCGAGCTCTCAAGAAACGGTGCGAATGTAGGGGATACCGTTAACTCGCTTTGATAATAGGTTTCAATTTGCTCCTGTATATCAGGTGCTAGTAAAGTAAGAACGACTCTTTGACAATGATCCATCTCACTCTCCACTGCTGCATTGGCTCGTTGCGCGAACATCATAACGCCTAGCAATGAAATGATAATAGTCAATTTTTTCATACAATCACCCCTTGTGGTTACTTTTTACATAATGCGGAAGGGGTATGCATAGCGATCTTCAAAAACATAAACAATCAAATTCCATTAGCGAAGAACACTATCTAATTATTGTAAATGATACMCACAAATAACCTATGGTATAAGAACACATGTTCCGTATATAATAAGAACAAACGTTCTTATTAGGAGGAAGCAGCATGACAATCGAAAAATGGGTTAGAGCTGGTGAAAACTAATGCCTCTTAACAAAGTCATTATGCTTGCGGATTGCCAATCCTTTTACGCGTCTGTGGAGAAGGCCGACCATCCCGAGTATCACGGATTGCCGATTGTAGTCGCAGGAGATCCGGAGCGCAGATCCGGCATTATTCTCGCGGCTTGTCCACTCGCCAAGTCCTTCGGCATCACGACAGCGGAGCGACTCGGGGAATCACTCGCTAAGTGTCCGAATTTAGTCGTCATTAAGCCCCGGATGCAGCTGTACATTGATGTTTCGATGATGATAACTCGTATTTATCAGTCGTATACCGATTTAGTTGAGCCCTATTCAATTGATGAACAATTTTTGGATGTGACCGGCTCACTGCATTTATATGGATCGCCGGAGGAGCTTGCGCGAATCATTCAGGCGCAAGTTGAAGCGGAGTTAGGCATATACACGCGATTCGGCATTGCCGAGAACAAGATTTTAGCGAAGACAGCTTGTGACAATTTCGCTAAGAAGAACGATTCCGGCATTTACGTCCTATCTAAAGATAGGCTTCACGAGACGCTTTGGACGCTGCCCATCAATAAAATGTTTATGGTCGGCAGCCGAATGACCCGTCATTTTAACGCGATGGGCATGGAAACGATCGGCAAGCTGGCGGAAACGCCTTTAGAGAAGCTAAAGCTGATGATGCGCCGCAAATTCGGCAAAAACTCCGATATAAACGCGGAGCTCTACTCTCGTATTGCCAATGGGATAGATGACAGCCCCGTTACTCCGGGCACGCATCAGGTGGCTCCGAAGGCTATTGGACATATGATGACGCTGCCGCGTGATTACGCGAAGCTGGAGGATATTAAGGTCGTGCTGCTTGAACTGACAGAGCTCGTCTGCCAGCGCTGCCGCAGCAAAGGATATATGGGGCATGTCGTATCAGTAGGCTGTATGGGAGCAGACTTTGACCGGCCTACCGGCTTTAACCGCCAAATGAAAATGGACGATCCTAGCAACGTTACAAATCAGGTGTATCTCGCTGTCATCGAGCTGTTAAAGCGGCACTGGGACGGTCTTCCCGTTCGGAAGGTTGGTGTCAGTCTTTCGCAGTTTTCAACGGATGACGAGTATCAACTTTCTTTATTCGATCCGCATCGCGAGAAATCAGCGGCACTGGAACGAGCCACCGATGCCATTAAATTGAAGTACGGTGATGCTATTATTTTAAGAGCGGCTTCCATAACATTCGCCGGGCAAGCCCATCACCGATCTGAGAAAATTGGGGGACATTACAAATGAGAAAGAAGCTTGAAGGAAACGGCCTCTGGGAATCCAGCCGTATGATGCTGCCAGAGCACAAAGCCGCGATCAATCAACATGAAGCCTCCTTAAAGCAGCGCCATCGCGTGGAGCTTGATGAGCAGGAGTGGGAGCATATATCTCGGTCAATGACTGACTCACTGAAGCAGCGGCACATCATAACCATTCAATTATTCCACCCCCTTGAAGAGAGGATAGTCAATGGTATTGTTGATCGGATTGACCCCCTGCAGAAGCGGTTCATGATTAACGGTGAGTGGTATCCGATCAAGGACATTGAAGGATCAACAATAGATGAATAGAGATGGAAGAGCGTATGCTCCAGCTAATGGTTATGCCGCTATCGCTATGTCTATCTAAGCTTAGTCGAGTCTCCGCGCTGCTTGGCTAACACCGCAAGTTCGATCTTATTCAGCATAAGTCCGTATTCATTTGTTATTTCAAAGGAATTAGGAAGCGGAAGCTTTTGAAAATAGCTCACCATATCGCTAGCCGACCGGAACCAATCACCTGGCTCAGGCGGCTCTAGCGTCTGGTCGCTCCAAGCTGCTCCCAGCTCAGGACTATAAAGCGGTTCAGCGCCTGGCTTCAGACGCTCGCCAAGCAACCGCTCCTTATAGACGCTCTGAGGCGGCTGCTGTCGCACACGAGAGAACAAATGCAGCGCGTAATCCGCCCTTGAACCCGTATGCTTCACAGCTCCCGCAAAGCTGCGAGCGCCCTCATATACGCGGGGAACTCCAAACAGCATTGCGTACAGCCGCTTACCGAATTCGATTCGCTCCTCCAGACGCTCAAAGCTTTCTAAGATAAGACCCGATAGCTTCAGCGTCCCTTTTTTCTGTTCGATCCCGTATGGAAATATAACGCCATTTAGCTGCAGCAGCGACTGTAATCCGAAGAACATCGTTTGAAGCACCTTCTCCTGAAAATAAGGATGCTGCACAACTCGCTGTTCAATGTAATGCTGCTCATTCACAATTAACGCAACCGTCAGCGGAACCGCATCCCGATCCCGCCAAAACAGCTTCCATACTGGCGTCATAAAAGAGGAAACACCCAAGGCAGGAAGCAGGTGGAATAAGCTTCTTCCTCCACGGCAGCTCCACTCATACAGCAGCAGCTGAGGATAGGCATCCTGAAAAATAAGCGCATTCGCCTGCTCCAAAAATCGAAACACCCCATCCTGCTGATCCTTCCGAAGCAGCCAAGGAAGCCACTCCCCTTTTAAATCTGTCATATTCCAGCCGCCATTGCGGGATACAAGATGTGCCAGCAATGCCCAGTGCAGCTCGGGCGTGCGAAAATATACCGCTCGATATGCCTCTGTTCTCGTTACATTGTTGCGATTGCAAGCAGCTGTCTCTGCTTGAATCCGCTCAATAAGCGTTTGTTCCTGCTTACTCCAGCCCTCAGCAACTTCTAGATGCCCCGCTTCCTCCAGCTTCGTCCACGCGGATACAAGCTTTGCTACAGAAGCAGAGGACAGCTGAAGTGGAACCGCTTCGGAAATCATCTGATCCGATGCTTTCATGGCGCTCCATTTGCCAATCGCGTATGCAAATGCCGCGCCAGGCAACTCGATTAGCTGCTTAATCCAGTAAACGAAAGTACGGTGATCCGACCGTTTTTTATTTGGTTCATCCATCGTCAGCGCTCCTCGATGTGCAGCTTAAGCCACCCATATGTAACGTTTAAATGTATCTCTATAATGAACAGTATCCGCTACTCTCTCTTCTGTCATACCGTCCAGTCTCGAGATGCGTGCTTCCTCTCCGCGTTGTATAATAAGGACAAACGATAGACGGAGGTAGAAACTGCGATGTGCGGAAGATACACGCTTACAGTAACGCTGGAGGAACTTATGGTCAGATATCGGATTGATGATACGACAATCCCCTACCATCGTCCGAAATATAATATTGCTCCCAGCCAGCTGGTGCTTGCAATCATAAATGACGGCCAGAGAAATCGCCTAGGCGAGCTGAAATGGGGGCTTATCCCTCCTTGGGCTGATGACCCTAAGCTCGGCATGAGCATGCTGAATGCGCGCTCCGAAACAGCGGCAAGCAAGCCTGCCTTCCAATCACCGCTTCGCCGCAAGCGCTGTCTCATTCCTGCCGACGGCTTCTACGAGTGGAAGAAGACATCACAAGGTAAGCAGCCGATGCGAATCGCGCTGAAAAGCCGCGCATTATTTAGTATGGCAGGTCTTTACGAAACTTGGATTTCACCGGATGGAAGCACCACCATAAATAGCTGTACCATCATGACAACAACGCCAAATCCTTTAGTAGCCCAAATCCACGACCGCATGCCTGTCATCCTGCGTCCAGAGGATGAACTTCGCTGGCTGGATCGTTCTATTCAAGATATTGCGGCACTCACGCCCATGCTGTGTTCATACAGCTCTGATGAGCTTGAAGCATATGCCGTACCAGCAGCAGTTGGCAGCGTCAGGAACGATGATTGCTCCTTAATCGAGCCTTCAGAGCCAGACGAGCAATTGGAGCTATGGTGAATGGAAAAACTTATCCATCAAAAAAAAATCGCTGACCAATAACGGTCAGCGAAACATTCCCCACAATTTCAACAAGTGAAAGGTGT
>NZ_JBFUHJ010000273.1:0-7491 GCF_056402455.1 Paenibacillus sp. P4_A7
CTACATGAATGAGGCGATCCAGCAGGGGGCTGCGGAAGGTCTCGGATACGGCGAAAGTTTGTATCGGTACTTAAACAAGCATCCCGAACGTTTTCCTCATTATGACGATTGCGTATTTGTCCAGTGCCAGCGCTCGGGTGTACCGTATACCTGCCACATATCGATCGGCACCGATATTATCCACCAGCATCCGATTGTTGATTTTGAAGCGCTTGGTCAAACGAGCGGCAAAGATTTTGATACGATGTGTCAATCCATATCTGAATTATCTGGTGGCGGCGTATTTCTTAATTTCGGATCTGCGATTTCGGGGCCGGAGATTTTCTTGAAGGGTCTCAGCTTATGCCTCAATCAGAAATTGCCAATGACGCCTATAGCAGCCGCCAACTTCGATATCGTACCAGTGTTCCAACAGTCTTTTCCATCTGTAACGGAATCGGATTATTATTATCGGCCTCGCCGTAATTTTATCGATCGTCTTAGTCAGATTGATGGCAAAGGATACTTGTTCCACGGCTTGCATCAGGTGACAATTCCCCAATTATTTCACCGTGTGCTGCAGCGCAAACGGGAAAGAGGAGTAGAATTTCCTCCATATGACCGCAAGGCGACGCTGTCTAGGGCACAGGCTGAACTGTACCCCATTGCTGAGCGGCAAGCTGATTTGAAAGTAGAAGAAATGGTCAAGGAACCATTAAAACAGGGCTTTGATTGGTCGGGCACAGCGGACCAGCAATTTAGTGCAGTGGTGAAGCGTATAGTTGAAGCGCGTAACAACGGCAAGGAAGTACTAGTTTCCCTTGGCGGAAATGTGATTGGTAGCGGTGTCTCCAGAGAGCTGATCGAGTTGATCGATCAGGGATTTATAACCCACTTGGCGTTGAATGGTGCTGGCGCATTTCAGGATTTCGAGCTATCAGCATTCGGGCAAACCGAAGAGATAGATGCGGGTTCACTGCTGAACGGAACTTTCGGCATGTGGCGGGAGCCAGGTCAATTGCTGCATGGAGCGCTTAGAGAAGGCTATGCAAAAGGGCTTGGCTACGGAGAAAGCCTCATAGCCTATATGGAAGAGAAACCTGAGCTGTTCCCGTATCGTCAATATAGCTTATTAGACGCTTGCAGCAGGAAAGGCATTCCTTGCACCGTACATGTGACAATAGGGATTGATGCGATTCAGCAGCATCCGGATGTTGATTTCAAGGTCCAAGGAGGCGCGAGCGGCAGGGATTTTCAAGTGTATACGAATACGGTCGCCCGATTGGATGGAGGTGTGTTTGCCAACTTTGGCTCGACGGTAACCGGACCGGAGGTTTTTCTTAAGGCTCTGTCGATTGCGCGCAACCTAGGATATACGGTTCATCAGATTACAACGGTTAACTTCGATATCGTAAAGCTTGGGGACTATCATCGTAAGGTTGGCTATGAGGATTGGGACTATTATTATCGACCGCGCAAAAATATCATTCACCGACCTACTAGCTTAGGTGGAGAAGGCTATCATTTCGAAGGATTGCATCAGCAGACGATACCTGCACTGAGAAGGGTGCTCCTGGCAGCAGATGCTGTAAGTATGTCCGATGCTTCCGGGATGTCCGGTTCAAATGAAAGGATATTACCACCAACAATATAGGACACACAGGGGGGGAAGCAGGGTGGAATTTTCTGAACCAAAAATTGGCCATGGAGCAAGTGAAATGGTGCTCCTGCAAACGAACATTGACGATATGAATCCAGAATTTTGCCCTTATGTAGGAGAAAGGCTATTGTCTGCAGGTGCTCATGATGTTTATTGGATTCCAATTTTGATGAAGAAAGGTCGCCCAGGCTTTTTGCTAAATGTACTGACACACACGAAGCGGCTTACTGAGATCGAAAGGATCGTTTTTGAAGAAACGACTACTCTTGGGATACGTTACGTGCGGACAGAGGGCAAAGCGCTTGAACGACATTGTGAAGCAGTGAGCACACCTTGGGGTGATATACGGGTGAAGGTAGGCAAGCACGAAGGCAAGGTGGTGCAAGTTTCCCCCGAATTTGTCGACTGTGAGGCGGCTGCAAAAGCAAATCAGGTTCCGATCAAAGATGTGTACGAGTCGGCTAGAAGAGGTTATTTCTTAGAAACGTAAGAGTGGCGACACAGCGCTTAAATAGGAGAGATCGAATTTGTCTAATATCATAATGCGTAGTATCGGAGAAGCTGGAAGCAGAGATGAAGAAATACGGGGAACATTGGACAATTGCATGAATAAGTATCCGGAATTAAGCGTCTGTATGCCGGAGGTCTGGCGAGCTTTCGAGCTGATGAGAGACAGCTTTCGAGAAGGCTGTAAGCTGCTTGTTTGCGGGAATGGGGGAAGCGCTTCAGACAGTGATCATATCGTTGGAGAGCTGATGAAGGGCTTTATGCACAAACGCCCYTTGCCTGAAGAGGAGAAAGCGGAGCTGATTAAGCTGTTTCCCGAATCAGGTGAGCTGCTGGGGAATCAATTGCAAGGTGCGTTGCCTGCCATTTCTTTGACTACGCACAGTGCGCTTATTACGGCTTTTGCTAATGATGTGAACGCCGATTTGATATTTGCTCAACAAGTATACGGCTACGGATTACCGGGCGATACGCTGCTGGCACTCAGTACTTCGGGAAACTCCAGCAATGTCCTGCATGCAGTACGTACTGCTAAGCTCAAGGGGATGCGCACGATTGGACTGACCGGAATAAATGGGGGTAAGTTAAAAGAGTTTTGCGATGTCACAATCTGTGTTCCTTCTGCATCTACACCGGACATTCAGGAAAGGCATCTGCCGATTTATCATGCGTTATGTATCATGCTGGAGAAAGAGTTTTTTGGCTGATAAGCTGCTTGTCCAAACAATAGTGAAGGTGGTGACCATATGCCGAACATTAAGGTGCTTTTTTGGCTCGATGTCGAGGATTATATAAATCCTGAGTCACAGGAAGGGCTGCTCGGAATATTGCAATTGCTGGAGGACAGGAAAGTGCCTGGCATTTTCAAAATAGTAGGGGAAAAGGCGCGTCAATTACGTTTAAACAATCGCAGCGATATATTATCACTTTTGCCGAATCATGAGGTGGGGTATCATACGGACCTCCACAGCCAGCACCCTGTTATTTCTGAGTATTTGGAGCATTATGATTTTCGTGCCGGGGCAGAAGAGTTCGATACGAGGGAGAAAGGCGGGTTCGAAGATGTTAGGAGTATAACGGGAATGCCGGTGATGTGCTACGGACAGCCTGGATACTCATGGGCTCCTCAAGCTTTTCCCGCTCTGAAGAAATGGGGAATTCCTGTTTATTTGGACGATCACGATCACATCTCATGGGAAGGCAAACCGTTCTGGTATGGCGGCTTGTTGAATATTACGAATGTTACAGGAACGATGAGAATGGAACTGAACGAGGGAGGCTTCGAGAAGGCGAAGGTTACCTTTGACCAGTTATATGAACAGTTGTCCGCTGAACAGACAGGGTTTGTTAGTATATATTATCATCCAAACGAATTTGTATGCAGCAGCTTCTGGGACAAAATAAATTTCATGCGAGGACTGCAGACTCCTCGTGAGGAGTGGAAGCCGGCCCCACTGCGAGAGAAGGGGGAGATGGAGCATTATCTGAACCTTCTCGGCCAATTTATTGACTATACGCTTTCGAAGGATAATGTCGAATACATAACCTCTGAGCAAGCGTTATTGTTGGAAAGCTCTCGGACGGATGTAGTCGATGCGGAAGATGTAAAGGTGTTGGCTGAAGAGCTCGGCAGCAAACTAAGCTACAAAATAATCAATGGACACAGCTTATCATCGGCTGATCAGTACTCACTATTTCGCAGTATGATGCTCGGCAAACAGTTGGTGCCGGAGTTTATGTATGGACCGGCGCATCATATTGAAAGTGACAGGCCAGACTCGCTTGTTGTCAATGATATTTTGAAGGCGCTATCAACGATAGACATGCCCAGAGTGCTTGGTTTCAAAATGCTGCCTGATTATTTCATGCTAGGAGATTACCGAATTAATCCAGTGGATATGACCTGCACAATGGCTGCCATCATTGCCCAAGGATTGCAAGGCGAAGATCGAATAGAGCATGTGCGAGGGGAGCTTCAAGCGAGCAGCTATGCTGGAGATAATGAACTTTGGGGACCGCGATGGTCCATATTCGAGAAGGAATTAAGAGTGCCGAACATTGTGAGCATGTCCAAGCTTCAGACATGGACCTTAAAGCCTGCAATGTTTGGAAACTCCAACTTTAACTAGCGAGGGGACTGTTGTATACATGCTAAGCAGAGCGTTTATTTTTGAAGATGATCGTGAATTTAAAAGTTGTCATGCCTCTACTGTATTACCATTAAAGGGCGGTGATCTGCTTGCGGCCTGGTTCGGAGGGACTGAAGAGGGTGCTGGCGATGTCGCTATCTGGTGCTCGAGAAAGAAGGATGGCGATTGGACAAAGCCTGTAAACCTGACAGGGGAGCAGGATTTGCCACACTTCAATCCAGTGCTGTCGTATAATTCGACTGGCCAAATCATGCTGGTATACAAAACAGGCTGGAAAATTCGCGACTGGATCTCAATGGTCATCATTTCGGAAGATTACGGCTATACGTGGTCTGAGGCGGTTGAGCTGGTACCGGGTGACAGTACTGGCGGCAGAGGGCCTGTTAAAAATAAATCGATATTTGCTTCAAATGGTGACTTGCTCGCTCCAGCCTCAATCGAAACAAAAACAGAATGGGATGCTTTCGTAGATATCTCATCTGATGGAGGAAAGACTTGGCGGAAGAGTGCACAGGTACCTCTTGATCGAAGCAAAGTGACAGGCAAAGGCATTATTCAGCCCACTCTTTGGGAATCGTCCCCGAATCAGCTGCATATGCTGCTTCGCACAACCGAAGGACTGATTTACCGTAGTGATTCTGCGGACCAAGGCAAAAGCTGGTCTGAGGCGTATCCGATCAGTCTGCCGAACAACAATAGCGGCATCGACTTAGCCCAAATGCCGGGCGGAGACTTGCTGCTAGTCTATAATCCGATTGCCGAAAGCTGGGGGCTAAGAACGCCACTTGTGCTCGATGTATCCAAAGACAATGGCGCAACCTGGAGCCGGCTGCATACACTCGAGGAAACAGAAGGTGAATATTCGTACCCGGCCATTGTATCTGACGGAAGCGAAGTTCACATTACTTATACATGGAAACGTGAACGAATCGTTTATTGCCATCTTACTTACTAGCTTGAAAAAGTAATTGATTCAATTTGTCTAATATTAATTTGAGTACGAAGGAGAATGGATAAATGAGCTTTTCTATCTCGAATGGAGTATGGCCAACGATGGTTACTCCTTTTACTAAAAGCAATGAAATCGATTATAACGGTTTAGAGCATATGATCGAATGGTATATACAGAACGGCGTACATGGGTTATTCGCTGTATGTCAGTCTAGCGAGATGTTTTTCCTGACGTTGGAAGAACGTGTTCAACTAGCTGGATTTGTTGTGGAGAAAGCAGCAGGGCGAGTTCCTGTCATTGCATCGGGACATGTATCGGATGTGCTGGAAGATCAGCTCGAAGAGATAAAACGGATATCGGCGACGGGCATTGATGCTTTCGTGCTTGTAAGCAATCGGTTGGCAGCTGACAAGGATTCCGAGCAGACGTGGAAAAATAATGCAGAAAAGATATTTACGGAAGTGCCGGATATGGACTTCGGTATTTACGAATGTCCATTTCCATACAAGCGTTTGTTATCTCCCGAACTGCTGAAATGGTGCGCAGACAGTGGAAGATTTTTGTTTCTGAAGGATACCTCCTGCGACTTGGAGCAAATTCAGAAGAAGCTGGAATCGGTTCACGGCAGCTCCTTGAAAATTTTCAATGCCAACGCGGCAACGCTTCTAGAATCATTAAAGCTGGGGACATCCGGATTCAGCGGGGTTATGGCGAATTTTCACCCCGATTTATATGTAAGGCTGACAGAAGGATGGGCTGGGGATTCAGATAAGGCCGCGAAATTGCAAAGTTATCTGGGACTGGCGTCTGTGATCGAACGGCAAATGTATCCTGTCAATGCCAAATTCCATATGCAGCTGGAGGGGCTGCCTGTGGGACTAGAAAGTCGTACCGCTAAAGCTGGCACGCTGACTGGCGCAATGAAGCTGGAGATTGAACAGCTGCGAACCGCAGCGCAGGTTTATCGGGAATTTTTAGGCTGATAAAGCGCTAGTTAAAAGTAAGCAAACAGTCACATTACAATAGTCTTTTTCGAAGGATTAGACTATTTTTGTCTAAATTCGGCTTAACGTAAACAGGACTGTTGTCCGCAATTGTTCGTTTTGAATGTACGATTTTATGTGGCAATAAATCTTTAATAATATGGTCCCGATCGAATCGGTTATTGTCCCGATCAGCCATGAAACAGACTGTTAGATTGATTATGATGAGGGAAGGAAACGTTTCCAAAAATAGTAGATTGATGCAGGGGATCTGTAGGCTGGAAGTTTCGGTGGACCTCGTATGGGTTTGCAATGAGTACTGCCAAGAGTGGAAGCAAATTTAATGGGAGTGAAAGGTGGTGAAGTTTCCGGCCAGCCGATTACGGCTTAGGTCGGGAACGCGAAAATGGCAGTGAAAATCGGGATTGTGGGTATGAACGGAATTGGGAATAACCATGCAGACTGCTATAAGGTAGATGAGCTGGCCGATCTGGTGGCGGTATGTGATGTCGTCAAGGAGCGTGCAGACGCTGCTGCGGAAAAGCATGGTGTAAAAGCTTATTACAGTCTCAAGGATATGATCGAAGGGGAACCGGACATTGAGGTCGTTGATATAATGACAGGCGGTATCGACAATGGGAGTTGGCATTTTGAACCAGCTATGGAGRCAGTAGGTTTTGGTAAGCATGTGCTGGTTGAAAAGCCGCTGTGTAACGATGTTCGAGAGGGAAGAGAGCTAGTTGCATTTGCTGAGAAGCAGAAAGTTTATCTAGGTTGTAATTTGAATCATTATTTTACAGAGCCCGCGGAGAAGGCGAAGCAGTACATGGATAGTGGTGAAGTTGGAGAGCTTGTTTATTGCCTCGCCAAAATGGGCTTTAACGGAGGCGAACTCAATTACAGGCTTGCAGATTCTCCTAAAATCAAGGGCCATCCCTATTTTCACATGCGTGCGTTCCTAACCCATCCGTTCAGCGTTATGCGCCACTTTTGCGGTGATATCACACATATACAAACCTTCTCGGACCGTCCCGGATTTCGGCGCAGTGCAGGTGATGTCATGGTATCGATCAACAGCATCCACGTAAAATTCGCTAATGGAGGCGTTGGTTACCTGCTTAGTCAGAGGGGGGATGCGGTATATGGGCTTGGCGGCTGGTGGAGTCTTGAGGTTGCTGGCTCAAAAGGCACATTTTGTATCGAAAACTGTGTAGAAAAAGTATCATTCTGGAAGGCGGAAAAAGGTATTCCGGCGATCAG
>NZ_JBFUHJ010000274.1:0-7483 GCF_056402455.1 Paenibacillus sp. P4_A7
CCTATTACTAGCGTGTTTCATAAAGTAGCTGGTACCGTACCAACACCCTTTGGTCCTATTTCAGTAAATTGGGAGAAGAAAACGGAAGGGTTTGAGCTTGAAGTTAACCATCCGGAGGAATGCGTTCGACAGTAAGATTCGTAATCTACAACTGAGTAGGAGTAGGGGGATTTAGAATGAATCTAGGCGTTATTGGTTATGGTGCTCGTATTCGTTGGGTGTTGGGTGAAATTGTTAAAATAGACCCTGGATGCCGCATAACCGCAATTACAGATGTGCGTAATCAGCAGATCAAACAGGAGCTTGGACAGGAGCAAAGCGATCAAGTCTTATTTTATGATACGCCTGAACAAATGATTGCCGCAGGCAATTTGGACGGCATCTTAATTGGTACAAGATGCTCTCTGCATACCGAGATGACATTGAAAGTATTGCCCACCGGCATTCCATTATATTTGGAAAAACCAGTAGCGACTAGCTTTGAAGATTTGTTGCGCTTAAAAACGGCGAATGATGCGTACCGGTCTGAAGTGGTAGTGTCATTTCCACTGCGTAATACACCTCTCATTCAAATGGCTAAGGAAATCATTGACTCCGGTAAAATCGGTACAGTGGAGCATGYTCAAGCAATGAATAATGTCGCTAGCGGTGGCATTTATTATCACGGTTGGTATAGGGATGAGAAGGAGACGGGCGGACTTTTTCTACAAAAATCTACGCATGATTTTGATTACATTACCTATTTGCTTAATTTAAAGCCGGTAAGTATATGTGCGATGAATTCGAAGCAGATTTTCAAAGGAACTAAACCTGCTGGACTAAAGTGTAAGGATTGCGGTGAACAACATACATGTTTAGATAGCACATTTCAAAGCACCTCTTTCGATGCCTCTTGGGAATATTGCTGCTTTGCAGAAGATACTGGTAATGAAGATTCAGGCAGCGCGATTATTAAGTATGAGTCTGGTATGCATGTCTCCTATTCTCAAAACTTTTTTGCACGTAAAAAAGCTTGTGGTCGAGGCGCTAAGCTTATGGGCTATAAAGGGACAATCGAATTTGATTGGTATACGAATCTGTTGAAGGTTTATATGCATCATACGAACCGAATTGAAACGTATGAGGTGCAGCCTGACAATGAATCTCATGGGGGTGGAGATGCAGTCTTAGCTAGAAACTTTATCGATGTCATGAAAGGTAAAGCAAGATCCACTACGCCTTTGGACGATGGATTATTAAGCGCCCTGATGTGTTTAAAGGCCAAGAAATCAGCCGAAGACCATAGCTTTCAGACGATTAACTGGAGCTAGTAGTCGTATAATGCGCTACTGAAATAAAGAGAGGAGGAATGATATGAAGATAAAGGTTTTGYAAATTGGGGCTGGTTCAATGGGAACGCGCAGAATTCGTGATTTGACAGCTCGCGCGGATGTGGAAGTTGCCTTATTGGAAATGAGATCAGATCGAAGAGATAAGGCAAGTAACCAATTTGGGATAACCTGTTTCGATTGCATGGAATCGGCCTTAAACTGGGGAGCAGATGCATTTAGTATTTCTACACCGCCACAGTCACATTCGCAGTATGTGGAGATCGCTTTGGACAGAGGATTGCATTTTTTTTGCGAAGCGGAATTGTTTCCATTTCATTATCGGGAAGTTGAGCTTAGAACAGCTGGGAAACAAATAGTGGCCGCGCCCTCGTGTACACTTCAGTTTTTACCACTATATAAAGAATTATTGAGGATAGTGCGGGAAGATCTTGGAGCGCTACATGCCTATAGCTTCTGCTTATCCATTGATATAGCAGGTTGGCACCCGAGTGAAGGAACGGAATATTACGCACGTAATCGCAGCACGAATGGCACGAGAGAAATGGTAACCTTCGAATTAATAGGACTAGCTGATTTATTTTCTGAACCACAAGAAGTAACAGGTATAGTGCGTGCAGGGGGAGAGTTGGGACCAAACTATGAAGACAGCTGGAGCTTACAAATGCGCCTAGAAAATGGTGGAATCGGGCAGCTTGTCGTTCTAGGAGCGAGTCCTCAGGTCACACGAAAAGGCATTGCTGTAGGTACCAATGGAACAATTGAGTTTGATCTCATTACAGGTGACATTCATCGTAGCTTACCGTTGCTTGGGATACACAATAAGCAGAATTTTGGAAAACTATCACATCTATTGGAATCTGTTTATAAAGAAGAGATCGACACGTATATAGAAGCAATTATGGGGAACAAAAAATGGCCACACGACTTTCGCAAATCCAACGTGATATGTGGCACTTTGGCAGCTGCAGAGAAAAGCGCGATCACGGGTAAGGTGGAAAAAGTGAATCCAGACTTTTTACCCGCTGAATTACYGGATCAGTACGAGGATGAAACGAGGAGGAATTAACATGGATAAGCTTGGTATGGTGAATGGAATACAAAACTCAGAACTATATTGGCAGCGTGCGGCATCCTTGATTCCTTGTGGCACACAGTGCTTATCGAAAGGACCTACCCAATTTATCGATGGTTATGCGCCTAAATATTTAGCCAGAGGCAACGGTTGTATCGTCACTGATGTAGATGAAAATAGCTTTATCGATTATGGGATGGGATTGGGAGCAGTGTCCCTTGGTTATAATTACCCATCAGTGAATTCAGCGATTATTAATCAATTGAATGAGGCTATTACACTAACTATGATGCATCCACTTGAGGTTGAAGTTTCGGAGCTCATTCGTGAGGTTATCCCGTGCGCGGAAAGCGTCAGATTCGGCAAAAATGGTTCGGATGTGACAACAGCCGCAATTCGTCTGGCCAGAGCTTATACTCGAAGAGACATCATTTTGTGTGGAGGGTATCATGGCTGGCATGATTGGTATGTTATTACAACAGAAAGAAGTGCCGGAATACCTTCCGTATTAGAGGGGCTGACCAAACAGTTTAGCTATAACGATATCGATAGCCTGAAAATTTTAATGAACAAATATAAAGGAAGAGTGGCGGCTGTCATCATGGAGCCCATCGGAATCATTCAACCACAACCTAATTTCCTAGCAGATGTGAAGGAACTAGCACATAACAATGGAGCACTGCTCATTTTCGATGAAGTGTTGACAGGGTTTAGAATTTCTCTTGGCGGCGCTCAACAGTATTATGGAGTAACACCAGATTTAGCTACCTTTGGGAAGGCGGTTGCCAATGGTATGCCGTTATCCATTCTGACAGGGAAGGCGGAAATCATGTCGGAGCTGGAAAATGTGTTTTTCTCCTTCACCTTTGGGGGGGAAATGCTTTCATTAGCTTCTGCGAAAGCTACCATCGAGGAAATGAAAGTCAATCATTCGATAGACCATGTGAATGCGATGGGAAAGCTACTTATGGAAGAAGGAAATACGATCATCATGAAGTATGGTTTTACGGATCGAATAAGCATACAGGGACCTCATTCAAAAGCGTTATTTGTGTATAGTGAGTCCCCAGACACCTTGCTGATCAAGAGCTTTCTGCAACAAGAAATGATTCGCAGGGGAATCTTATTTACAAGCTATAATTATGTTTCTTATTCGCACAAAGAGGAACAGATTCAATATACTTTGGATGCCTTGGACGATTCTCTATCTGAATTATCAAAAGCAATGAAACAGAACAAATTAGCAGAGAAGCTGGAGGGCAAGGCTGTGGCGCCGGTGTTTCGGAAGGCATAAGCATACCGACAAGAGCTTTGAGTATCCGTATCCATGGGAGATGCGAGTATTCAAGAAATATAGGAAAGTGTAAGTTTCACGCTTATACTCATGCCTATATTTCATCGCGAAACGAGCTTATGCCGCCTGAGGACCGCGACAGCCGTTTACACTTGTCAATTGGAAATAAGAAATGTCATCCACAGTTATGTAAACGCTTGCGCATAAGGACTTATAATAAAACTAGAGGAAAGGAGAATTGTGGAATTTCAAAGTATACGCTTTTCATTTTCTGTATGCAAAAGATTGGGATTACGAATGGTTACAGTATTTTAATCATTGGGAGGTTTCTTTGATGGTAAAGTATTTCATGCGTAAATCAGCTTTACTTTTTCTGGCTTTTCTTTTGGTATTTGGAAGTCTAATTGGAAATCCCATTACCACATCTGCAGCGGTTGAACAGAATCTAATGCATAATCCTGGATTCGAAAGCGGAACGCTAAATTCATGGGGTACGAATAGGGCAGTGATAACCAACGTATCCGCCAATGTTAGGTCGGGGGTGTATGCAGCGGRGATAACGCAAAAAGGTGATCAAGTTAGACAGGTAGTGACGGGGTTATTACCAAATACAACGTATAAAATGACCGGTTATGCGAAAGTGGACAGTGGGGTAATCTTTATTGGTGTTGATAAATATGGTGGCGAGGATCTATTCGAAGTTATTAGGGCCAATAGTTACACAAAAGGGACTGCCATCTTCACGACAGGTGACACCAACACGTCCGCCGGCGTGTTCTGTTATAGACCAAGCGGGGATACAGGAAGCTCCTATTGCGACGATTTCTCGCTAGAAAAAGTACCCGATGTCGCACCTAGCGTTCCTAACGTATTCCCAATCGGTCTTTTTTGGCCACCCGGACCAAACGATACTACAGATGAAAGATATAAAGAAATGAGAGATATGAATGCTAATTTTTTTATTGGAAATAACTACGTAGTCGCACCAGAAATTAACGATAAAGCATTGAAGCTGGCAGCAGCTAATGATTTCAAAATCATTGTTAACGATAGTCGCTTCGCMGTAGACTTTTACAATTTAAAACAAAATGTGGGAGGTGGAAACGTTTCTGTCAGTGCTCTTCAGCCGATAGGGCAGACGTTTAACGTGAAGAGAGGAGATTTGGACACTGGCTGGTACATCGAAGGCGTTAAGCTCTTTGTCGATCCCACCTCAGCTTGGGATTCTGGTACGATACTAACTCTTACGATCTACGATAGTCCAGCTAAAGAAACTTTACTAAACAGCATTACGATAAATGCAAGAGATAGCGCTTTTGCTATAGGTAATATACCGATAAGCTTAAATCAGTCTTATTATATGGAAGTCACTAGTAATAGCTCTACTCCCGTATTATTATCGGCAAGCACAAATGATGTATACAGCGATGGAAATGCATATCTGAATGGTGAATCGGATAATGTTGATCTTATGTTTGATATTACTTACTTCCAGCTCGTTTACGCCGACGGCGCCAGTCTACGTCCATCTGATGACAGTTTGGATGCAATCACAGAGGACTATAAAAATTATGAGGCGACAAAAGGTTATTATTTGCTTGATGAACCGAGCAGTAATTTATATCCTAAGTTGCAGGAAGCAACTAAACGCTTAAAAGAAAATGATCCCGATCATATGGTGTTTGTAAATTTGTTGCCGAATTTCGCTACCCCCGGACAATTGGGTTTCGATAACTATACGACAAGTGAACAATTAACATCCCAACAATCGATAGGGCAAACTTTCACAACGATGCCAGGCCAAACACATCTGTCTACCATTCAGATATGGGTTGACCATCAGACATGGGATGAAGGCGAGGAAGTGACCCTTAAACTTTGGGATTCTCCGGCAAAAACGAATCTAGTCACAAGCGGCAGTCGTATGGGTTCCAATTCGAACTGGCCGCATTTTAACCTTAATACTACAGTCCAAGAAAACACGCTGTATTATATGGAGTTGACGGTGGAGGGTACTGCTTCTATTGACGGAGTGGTCCGCTCGAATAATGGCGATAACTGGATAAATGGCGGAACAGCGTATAAGAATGGATCATTAATAGATACTGATCTGTGGTTTACGATCGATCAGGATATTCAAGGCGGGACTTATGAGGATTATGTATACCGCTGGGTAAGCACCCAACCAGATGTACTTTCATTTGACTTTTACCCATACGCAAGATGGGAGGAGTTTCGAGCAGGTTATTATGCCAATCTGGAAATCATCCGAAAGCAATCGTTATCTGCCGGGATTGATTTCTGGAGTTATATGCAATCGGTAGGGCATAACTTTCAGCGTGTTCCTAACGAATCTGAAATGCGCTACCAGGTCTATACGAATCTGGTCTATGGGGCAAAAGGTTATATGTGGTACACATACTTTACACCGCCTGGACATAATAATGGTCTTATTCTACCGGACGGAACGAAGAACGATTCCTATTATTATGCAAAGGATATCGGTGCCGAAGTGCAATTTCTCGGCTCGACGCTATTGAAGCTCAATTCCAAAGCAGTCTATCATACCGGTAGCACGATTCCAGACTCAACAACAGCACTACCTACTAATTTCTTCTGGCAGCAGGTAGGCGACCAGCCGACAGTTATCGGGCACTTCAATCATGAGAATGGTCGCAAATATGTGATGGTTGTAAATCAGGACTATAAAAATTCGCAGACATTATCGTTCCAGTTAACGCCGGGAATTAGTTCCGTAATGGAAGTATCCAAAAGCAGTGGGGCCGAGGTTAGTACGAATTACAACAGCACGACCAGGATGTTATCGGATAGCTTCGCACCGGGTGAAGGCAGATTATATGCCTTAGATGCTTCGTTTGGTGATACCGTTTCGACTGCAGACGACATGGATTTGACAACAACGACCAACAATGTGCTTAGCAGTACGCTAAGTGCGAACTCATCAACTGGCAGCCCTCTTATTTATAGTATCGAAACGAACGGAACAAAAGGTACAGTTACAATGACAAATGCAATGACGGGAGCGTTTAGTTACACACCATTTCACGGAGCTACGGGCATAGATAGCTTTACATTTAAAGTGAATGATGGCGTAACGGATTCGAATACCGGAACAGTAACAGTAACAATCTCTTCTGAACCAATAGCAAATAGCACAACCTTAACTACTGAAGGAAGCTCGGTTCCTGCGGGAACAGAATTTAAAGTGGGCTATGGTTTAAGCAGTGTTACCGAGGCAGTCTACGCACAGGACATCAATCTGGAGTATGATCCCGCTGTCATGGAATTTGTATCCGCAAGGTCCTTAATAGAAGGGATTGCAATTGTCGAAACTGTCAAGGAGCCTGCGGGTAAGCTGCGGATAATTGTTGCTAGTCAAGGTCCGGAACATGCTATCACTAGCAACGCGCAAGTGGTAGAGCTTACATTTAGAGCGAAGAATATCTTACAAACAGCAACAGGCGTGATCTCGATCACGAGTGCGGCTCTTGGAGATGAACAAGGAATCGAAACACTAGCCGCATTGTCTTCCATTAGTATTCAGATTACGACAGGAGGAACTGGCGGAAACAGCACTGACATTAATCAAGATGGCAAAGTATCCATAGGAGATTTGTCTATCGTGGCCGCCCATTATGGTAAAGACAGCAGCAGTCTAGATTGGCAGCAAGCGAAGAAAGCAGATATTAATGGGGATGGGAAAATCGATATCCTCGACCTTACAGCGGTTGCTAAGAAGATTGTGGAATAACGGAACGAATAAAC
>NZ_JBFUHJ010000275.1:0-7425 GCF_056402455.1 Paenibacillus sp. P4_A7
TTAAAAGCTCATTTAATGAGCTTGAACTTCTGGAACCCCATCCAAATAAGAAATTAAAGTCTCTACTCCACCAGTTGTATTATTACTTACCATCTGAATCCTCTAAAAAAAAATGACATCTATTCTAACAGGGTTGTTTGGGTTCAAATTGTTTAATACGATCCCAGCTGCCCTATTAGAAAGCACGAGGTGATCCTCTCTTGCATCTAGTACCTCCCATGATCTTCAATATTCAGATGGGTTCTCGCCCTCATGTCCACTTGCATAAATTAATCTCAACAGTTCAATTAAACTGATGAGGATGATCAATTTGGGCGATCTTATCAAGAAGGAAAAGGATTTCATATTCCCGCCCATCAAACGAGCTAAGGTGCTCGCTACGTATAAGGCAATGAAGAAAACAGTAAGCGCCTGTAAGTGAGCCCATGCCAATGCAATGACGTTCTCATAGATACGAGGTTCACAACGGCTACAGTTTGGTTTGACGAACGGATCGCAAATGGTGCTGCTGCCGCTGGTGTTCAAATAGACGGATTCACAGCAATGATTGCTGCGAATGGTGTTAATCGTACTGCTAAGGCATACATCAAGTATCAAATTCCAAAGGCCAGCGCTAACTTTTATATCAAGGGAGCAAACGCTTCTGATCCTGAAAAGAATTCCTTAACCGTTACCATTAACCGAAAGCATTAGATAAAACACATGTGAGGTAATCAGAATAAGATTCCGGGTCAGAAGGAAAGTTTTTACGCGAAATATTTGGTCTAATTAATTTAACACTCCTTAGAGAGTGTTTTTTTTATCGAATGACACCCCCCCTGAATGCTTCTGATAACTAAATATTCAGCCAATGTTCAATATCTTTGGAACTTAAATTATTTGATTGTGTAGAAATCTGGTCAGCGCCCAATTAATATCGATCGAGAAACCATGGAAGCTCTTATCCAGGAAGACGTTGCTGATACGTTCGGGAAAGCATTTTACGGCAACAAGTAGATTCGTATCATTCGTATCAAGACCCAATTCGTATCAAATTCGTATCACGGCACCAAATGGCACCAAATAATCATAGGCTGATTTAATAGTGAAAACAAAAAAAGCCTTGATTATCAAGGCTTTACGAGTTAAAAGTTATGGTGATCTGAACAGGGTTCGAACCTGTGACCTCCACCCTGTCAAGATGGCGCTCTCCCAGCTGAGCTATCAGATCGTATTAGGGACAAGTAATAATATATCAGGATTCAATATTGAAGTCAATAGTAATTTTTTCTAAAAGTTAAGCAACAATATAACAATGAGTTGCGTTTAATAAGTGCTGCAGCAAATTAAAGAAGAGGTGATCGTATGAAGAAGAGACCGTTATTAATAATAACTATAGTTGCTATGATGCTTTTGACGCTTGGACAAACAGCGTGGGCATTTAAAGACGTTAACAATGATCCAAATGCACAAAAAATTGCTGAACTAAAAAAGCTAGGGATAATTAGTGGCAATACGAAGAATGATACATTCGATCCACAAGGTAAACTGACCTATGCAGCTGGCATTTCCTTGATCGTACGCGGATTGGATATCAATATTAACCATATTCGCTTCATTAGAGCTCCGGAAACAAGCGACTATTTCACTAACATTAAGAATGATGCTTGGTATTCAGAAGCTTTCATTATTGCGAGCCTAAACGGACTTGATATTCCTAAAACAGTAAAAGCGGACGATACAATGACTCGCGAACAGTTCGCTCACCACTTATTTCAAGCCATAATCAAGAAAGGCGACTATGCCTTTACTGAAATCTTCATGCTTCTAGAAGACGAGAAGGATGTTAAAAAAGAGTATATGAACAGCATTCAAAAGCTGCTTATCAGCAAAATTGTCCAGCTAGACAGTTCTAACAAGTTTTATCCGAAGCAAGCCATTACCCGCAGTGAAGCAGCTGGATGGCTTTATGACGGCATCAAATTTGTAAAGGAGACCACTCCTATTCCTGACAAACCTGAACCTGAACCTGAACTACCTGCTTTTGATATTAATCTATCTGTGACCTCAGTAAATGCTGATGTGAACAAAGTAACCATTAGTACAAAAGTTCCACATCCTGGGTATGGTATTCGTATTGCTTCCATTGGCTTTGAAGGTGATCAAGCTATTATCTACGTAGAAACAACTTTTCCTGAACCGGATAAAATGTATCCTCAAGTCATTACCGATGCTGTAGCATCTACTTACGTGGATGCTACATACAAACCAGTGCTACCAGGATCGATCGTTTTAAACAACTCAGGATCCAGCACCGGCATTATCGCTGAATAGAGCACTAAGGCTTCTCCTCTTGTCTGATGACTTAATCAGATAGTGGAGAAGCTTTTTTATTCCTATTGGGACACTTCTAGCTCGGGGATGGTCCAATCTATAACAGATCTCCCAACGCTCTCAAGATATGAATTAGCTCTAGAGAAAGGTTTGCTGCCAAAGAAGCCTCTTCTCGCTGCAAACGGGCTCGGATGCGGCGAGGCAATGATATGATGCTTATCCGCATCAATGTTAGCTGCTTTCGCTTGAGCATGCTTTCCCCAAAGCATAAATACAACAGGCTCGTTCCGCTCATTTAAAGTAGATATAATTCGATCCGTAAATTGCTCCCAACCAATCCCTTGATGGGAGTTAGGCGCTCCTTCCTCAACCGTCAGCACCGTATTAAGCAGTAGCACACCTTGCCTTGCCCACGATTGCAAAGATCCATGATCCGGAATAGGACACCCTATGTCGTCATTCAGCTCTTTATAAATGTTTTTCAGTGATGGTGGAATACGAATTCCTGGCTGCACGGAGAAACTTAATCCATGCGCTTGTCCAGAACCGTGATACGGGTCTTGCCCTAAAATAACAACGCGTGTTTCTTCGTATGTCGTATAATTAAGGGCGCTAAATATGTCCTCAGTATGGGGATAAATAACAGCATCCTTCGATCGCTCAATTAGAAAAGCTTCTATTTTTTTGAAATAAGGTTGATTGAGCTCATCCTGTAAAATGTGAGACCAATCATTATCGCAAAGCACAGTCATAAAATCTCCTCCTACTTCCTGCCGAAATCTGCTTTTATTTCTCCCCACTCCTCCGTATTCCACTTTAATATTTTATTGTCATATTTATTATCGCGAAGCCAATCTGTTGCCCAATCTGTCAGAGCCCATATTTTAGCGGTCGATGAGTCGCGTGTCAATGTCGAGCCTGTCTTCTTATTGCGAATCCAACTTAGAGCTGTTCTAGAATCAGTATAAATCGTTTGTGTTGAGCCCTTTTTCTTTAAATAGTCAAGTGCATGTACGATGGCAATAAACTCGCCTAGGTTGTTCGTTCCATTCGGAATTGGCCCAACGTAGAACAATAGGTCACCCGTTTGCGTATCTACTCCTTTAAACTCTACAGGCCCTGGATTCCCTCTCGTTCCTACATCGACTGAGATGCTGTTATAATCGATGGTTTGTTCACTTGCCGTAGCTTTGAGCTTCTTCCCCTCTATGTAAGGCTTAGCCTTTCCTGAAGCCTTCTCTTGACCCCAGTATCCCTTCCACCCTTCCTTAAAAGCAACAGCTGCTTGCTGAGCTGATTCAAATGATTTAAATTTGGCACCTGTAAAACCATTTACCTGCTCCTGACACTCTTTCCACGTTGTATAAATACCAGGTCTGTTGCCGACCCATACGACATAATGCTTACTTGCTGCCATTAACGCTACTCACTCCTTCGTGATTGAACATCTTGAAGCCTATTTAATTTAACGCTACATTTTTATCAAACCAATTATAAAAATAATCATGAATAAACTGTCCAACTATACTGTATGGGGCTAATTCATCCTGGGCAAACTGTTCCTTACCTCTAATACTAAAATACATCCAAAGAGCCATAGCCTCCGCAAATTGCTCCGAGTTGTATTCTACACCATTCCGCAGGTCAGCGATATATTGCATGCAATCGTCCATCGTTGTCTCAGTTTCACTATTATATTCTTTTAATTTTATTTTAAAATAAGTATAGAGCAATAGGAAATTTTTATTCCCTGATAGAACAGTACTAAAAAGAGCAGTTGAAACCGATGCAGTCATAATTAATAGCTTCCAACGCTCTCCATCCACAGCTATTGTAGGATCATTCTTGTATCTCTCCAGCAATTCGTTATGTAAAGAGTCCTTTAGTGCAAAAACTTGCGCATATAGCTTGCGTGAGCTTTCTTTTAACTGGGTATCAAACTTATCGTCTCTATTCAAATAATCCGTCCCCTTCCGTTATTCATTATAGCAAATATGTCTCGAACAAAAAAATCCCTATTCTCAACTTGTGATTAGCAAGTCGATAAACGGGATTCTTTCTTCCATATATAGTTCATAAAACGATGTACTGCTAGATTGTTCTGTTATGCCGAGGACGGGAATCGAACCCGTACGGTAGTCACCTACCGCAGGATTTTAAGTCCTGTGCGTCTGCCAGTTCCGCCACCCCGGCGCAATTAAATCATGCGCAATGAGAATATAGCATACCATATTCGCCCTCTATTTACAAGCCCTATTTCTAAATTAGAGACGGCTAAGACATGAAACCGATAGCTGATTGATAAACCGTGTTTTGCTTCATGCATTGTTACTCGTGCCTTTATTGTAAGCTTGGTCAAGTTCATGTGCAATGAAAAAACCTCCTTCGCTTGCATCTGATTTGGTCAGATACTGCAAAAGAGGTTTTTTCAGTTTCAACTTGAATCTTGCGTGTTAACACAGGATTGCAGTTCCCCACATATTACTTATGTACTTCTTAAAACTTGCTACTGCTAGATTGTTCTGGTATGCCGAGGACGGGAATCGAACCCGTACGGTAGTCACCTACCGCAGGATTTTAAGTCCTGTGCGTCTGCCAGTTCCGCCACCCCGGCATGAAGATAAGCTTTGCAAATGGTGGGCCCTGAGGGACTCGAACCCCCGACCAATCGGTTATGAGCCGACCGCTCTAACCAACTGAGCTAAGGGCCCTCGAAAAACGTATATTTCAACGTAGTCATCGAAAGGGTTGGTTGCGGGGGCAGGATTTGAACCTGCGGCCTTCGGGTTATGAGCCCGACGAGCTACCGGGCTGCTCCACCCCGCGACGTGTTTCCATTTGATTATGAAGCTTATTGTTTTGGCGACAAGAATTACTATACTATATTCGACTGTTTTAAGTCAAGCATTTTTATAAATTAATTCACAAACTATTTTTCACGGAATAAATCGCACACCATATCGTCCTTTTTTCGATCGAAATACCTCGACTTCATTTGGACACTCGTACCCGTATATCCAATAATCATTTTCCATTCGTTTGACAAGGCAACCAGCTTGAAATTTTGTTTCATATAGTCGGACCCAATACACCCATCTTATCATCGAACCCCTCCTGATGTATGTGCACTGCAGCGCTTTCGCCGCTTGAATTAATCTTATAGTCATTAGAATACCCAAATTCGGATAAATCAAGCAATTCGAAGCGATCTTAAACTTAGTATTTAATGCTGTCTAATGCTGTTTCTGAGAGGATCTAAGATAACTAAAACACATTGAAAAGCGACCCAACGACATTTCGTCATTGGGTCGCTCTTTGGCTCTAAAACTCTTTATCTCATCATTGGGCTAATTACGCCGCCGCCTCCACCTTGAGGATTATTCTTTATCTCTTCAAGAACAGCATTGCCTTTAGTCTCCCATTCAGCAAGTGCCTCTTTTGCCGTCTTTGTTCCCTTTATCACTTCAGCGAATAACTCATAGCCAAGCTGCTGAGCATTCCAGATACCTGGTTTTTCGTTGAATATACTATCCGCATTCGAATTAGTCGGTGGCAGTGGCTTAAGAGTAGTGAATGCGTCCATATTATATTGCAATCCGCCAATTGGCTTCAGAAACTCTTTACGAGCAACCATCTCATACAAGCTTCTTGATTTGAGTTTAGCCCACTCTTTACTGTTGGAGTATTTAATAAATTCCCATGCATCCTTCGAGTTCTGTGCATTAGCATTAATACCCATCAGTTGATTTAGACCAATATTTCCGCCTGTAGTAGGGTCGGTTGGGTTAGTAGGTACCGTAACGACATCCCAATCAATGGGTACAAAATCTTTGATCTTCGAAGCGTTGTCCGACGCTTTCTTAAGCTCATTAATATAGCTATATTCACCTATTGTCATGGCAACCTTACCTTTAATGAACATATCACCGTAGAACGGATCATTGCCGCCCGCTTCGCCTCTCTTCTCATTTAGAAGCGTATAGTATTCTTGATTAGGTACGATGTTATCTTTATGAAGTGAGGCAACAGTGTTCCAGACTGATTCCCACTGATCACTGTTTACAAGCATTTTCTCACCTTTGTCATCCCATATCTTCAGCTGTAAAGCTTGACTGTAGACCTGAGTATCGTTAAATCCGTCAGACTGCCAGCGGTTAAATGAGAAGCCAAACTGACGGTCTACACCTTCTCCTTTAGCCATTTGACGAGCTTTGTTAAGCGTGTCATCCCAAGACATTTTGTCAGTTGGAGGCTCGATACCCGCATCTAAGAACATTTTTTTGTTATAAAAGAGTGCGGATGAAGTAAAGGTAGGGGTTAATGCATAAATGTTGTTGTCCCCCGCTGCTTTGATTCCATCAATTACAGTCGGAACATAATCGGACAAATCAAATTTATCCTGTTGAATAAGCGGGTCTAGTTGCTGCAATAAATTGTCTTGAGTCAATCGACGAAGCATATTATAATCCAGTACTACCACATCTACTGGGTTTTGACCCGAAAGCATTTCTTTCATTTTTTCATATGGGTCTGGTTGCTTTACTGGTTTTTCTGGATCATTCTGTTCATACCGTTGGTCGTCATAATTGATGGCTCCAACAATTTCAAACTGAACGTTGGGATGAGTCATTTCAAACATATCGGTATATTGCTGACGGAAATACGGCTCATTGTCCGATCCTCCATACAATACGCCAATGCGCAGCACACTGGTCTCCGCTGTCTTGTTTGAGCCGCTGCTGCATGCTGCAAGTGAGCCCACAGACAATGCTAGTGTTAAGCTAAGAGCTGCAAATTTGCGAATACGTAAACCAGGAAACCATTTGTTATTCATTCGATTTAACCCCCCAGTGATTTAGGCGGAGTAATAACTATCCGCTCTCCGTCAAACTCCATTGTCGCTTTGTCTTTAATATTCAATGCAGATAAATATTCTTTAGGCACCTGTAAACGTCCGACTTTATCGATGACGACAAAAGCTTCGTGCACCGACTGTAGTCCACTCGCAGTTGGAATTTCAACCTCGCCAATTTTCGGATTGCGTTTAATAAACTCCGTGCTTGTAAGTCCATCACGAATGGCTACAACACGATCTACCTTACTTGCAAGCGT
>NZ_JBFUHJ010000276.1:0-7417 GCF_056402455.1 Paenibacillus sp. P4_A7
TCGAAGCACAATTCAAGCTCCTGTTGGACGGAGTTAGTACCAGAAAGCTCTGAAAATTGAGAGAAGTAGCTTACCTTAAGCTGCGGGTCTACTTCTACTTTGCCAGCCGTTGGTTCTTCTCTTCCGAGAATCAATTTGAATACAGTCGATTTACCGGCACCGTTACGACCGATGAGACCAATCCTTTCCCCTTTGCTTACCTTAAAATAAATATCCCGAAAAATCAGCATGTCACCATACTTTTGCGTTACATTTTCCAATCGAATTACACTCACGGTTTACACCTCTATATTCTATTAGCATTATGTAGAATAATCTCACGTTTGTATTACTCTCTCTGTCGATGCTACAGTAATTTTCGCAACAGTCAAGGAACAACAAAAAAAAGCCGCATTAGCTGCGGCATTAAGCTTAAGGAACATATTGCTGAACGATACGAGTTATTACTCCATTCTCCACCGTTAAATGGTAAGGAAAGCTTTTCAGTTGGAGGTCATCCTCAGTTTTCATGATCTCTACGAACTTTTCTAGTGAGATTTGTTCATCCCATTGGAAGTCTGCCTCTAGTATATTACCAGTTCTATTATAAATTTGCATAAGTACGACAGCATCGTCAGCGATAGGCAAAGATTCTATTTTGCTATAATCATTTACAATGTAGTAGCCGTCAGGTGGTCCATCCAGCCCAGAGTCTCCTTCAATCTCAATAAACTTTTGTTTCGCCATATCCCCTTCATACCAATCAATTTGGTCCATGGATAAAACATAATGATTATCCTGCTGTTTAACATTTTCTATATACCCTGTTTCTACATTCGGCGTAATATTAACAGGTTTATATTCGCGGCCTCCCGCCAGCGCAAAGCTAAATGCGCTCAGACAAGCAATCGTGACAACAGCTACCATCGTATATTTTTTCATCGCTCTTACGCTCCTTCAGTCAGGTCTCTATTCTTATTCTGCCTACTTATATAATATAACGAATGAAGGCTAAATTAAGTTACAAAAAAGCTACAGAAATCATTAAATTTTTGTGAAGACTGTTACTATTCTTTAACCATTCTCCAACCAATCTAAACAAGTAATTTCATCTTGTTAACCTATTCGAATTATAGGCATATGCTGATACATCATAATTTGAGAGGAAAATGAAAATGCGACAATACGAACAAGCTGACACAAGTGCCTATTATCCGAATACTTACCTATCTCAGCTGCATCCATCCCACTATTGGCCGAATCATTACAGCAACGCCTATACATCCTTGATGTACTCTCCATATGGAATCGAAGAAGGCTACAGGGTAATGCAGCAGCCGCTTACCTTTGTGCTGATTCATGGTTCATGGGCAGATACCAGCTTTTGGGATGGAGTTGCAGATGAATTACGTCAGAAGGGCCATATTGTTTATGTGCCTGAATATCCTGGACATGGCTCTGACCCCAATAAAAATGTTACCCATACAATGATCACACAGTCCATTGCCGATTACATCTATTCGAGAAATTTACATGATATCGTTCTGGTTGGACACAGCTTTGGCGGTTCCTTGGTTCAGACAGTCGCCCAGCTCATCCCGGGCMGAATTAAGCGGCTTGTCTTTCTCGACGCATTTGTGTTGAAGGATGGACAAATGCTTGCCGATGAATTCCCCCCAGATGTTAGGCAAGCTTTTCAACAACTTCGGGAGAGCTCGATGGATGATACCATTATGCTTCCCTTCCCATTATTTCGTGAAACCTTTGCGAATTTAGCAAGTCTAGAGTTAGCTCAACAAATGTACAATAAAATAACACCAGAGCCAGCCAAGCCTTTTTACGAGAAGCTTGATCTTAAAAGGTTTTATAGTTTGAACATACCCAAAAGCTACATCTTCCTCACGGCAGATAACGTATTGCCTCAGTACAGCAACGAATATGGCTGGCATCCGCATATGTCCAGTCGGCTTGGTCTCTTTCGATTCATTATCGGGCAAGGCGATCATATGACTACAGCAAAGACGGAACCGCGATATCTCGCACAGAAGGTTTATGAAGCAGGAAGAGACTAATTCTAAGTACCACAATCGTAAACGGCTTGTTCCGTCCTCTACGGCATAAGCTCGTTTAGCGGTGAAATAAAAAAATCCCTTTCGGTACACCGTGTCTTATGCTCACAGGATCATGAACGTAAGACACGGATAACCAAATAGGGATTTATCATTACTCTTCATTACAAACTAAGTGCTCTAGCTTTTACAACAATTTTGCGAATACTTTCCACAGATAAGTGGTACTTGTTCTCCAGCTCGGAAACAGACCACCCACTTGCATAAAAACGACAAATTTCCTGATTTCGATCCGCCAGCAGCTTCCGTGTACCGCTAACCTCACCCCAATGGGCCCGTTGATTAGTTGGCTTAGGAATATAAATTAAATCACCTTGTATATATTGCTGCAGCTCTTTTAATAAGCTAGGGGGAAGAACATCTCTTCCATTTTTGTAGTTCACGATAAAAATCCTCCTCAAATAGGATAGAACTTGCTTGCGATGTTGATGTTGGAGCATTAATCATGTTTCCTACCTCCTTCTTAGTTTTTGGATTTTTTTAATACTGAAACGAAAAAAACCGTGGATGGCTCATCCCCCACGGGTTTCCCCTCAAACACAAACTGACTATCGTCAATTGGTTTGATGTACCACTTACTTATCATAAAGAAAGCACTTACTATTTTCAAGATATATTTCAATAAATTCCATATTATTTATAAATATTTAGTATATAGTTTTTAAGGGGAGGCCTTTCAACCTCCCGGTTAGAATGATCTCCGTCTTAAACGGAGATCACCTCATGGTTTGTAATCAAATCGATCAACTCCTTTCCAATTATTTCGTCGGCCCGACTTCTACATTGTACTTCCATTTCATGGATGAGCGAAAGTGCAAGAATATCTATAAACGAACTTTACCAGACAGAGCGTTTTCCAGCTAAAATGCTACAATAGACCGACCATTTTAAGCCCGTATAATATGCCGTCCTCTGTTACGTCCTTAGTTACATACCGCGCTGCTTTTTTGACCACATCTGGTGAATTCCCCATCGCCACACTATGGTAAACGCTTTGAAGCATCTCAAGATCATTAAACCCATCGCCAAAAGCATATATATCCTCTTCCTTAAAGCCTGTATGCTCGATCACCGCTTGAATTCCTCGTGCTTTTGATCCGCCTGGTGGAAGTATATCACTCCCATACTCATGCCAACGAATAAAGCCAAATTCAGAAAAATGATCTTTGTAGCAGCTCTCGTCCTCTTGTTTACAAAAGAGCAGACACTGATATATTTCACGGCCTTTATGATAATCATGATCGATTTCAGGAAGCTTTGCTTTCAAAGCTTCACAGCCCGATTCCACATAAGCATTGTTACCCGTACTGGTACGCATGCCTTCGGGTGTCATAAATACCAAAGGGTGATGATTATTTAACGTAGCCTGAAGAAGCTCTTCCAGACGAAACGGATCAATGGCATGACTGTACAGCACCTTTCCCTTGTAACAGACATAAGAGCCATTAAAGCTAACGTATGATTCAATATCCAGAGCTTCGCTAACTTCCTTTATCATGTATGGCCCTCGCCCTGTTGCGATTACCACTTCATGTCCATCCTTTTTCAAATCAGCTATCGCCTGCTTCGTAGACGCAGGAATTTTCTTATCATGATCTAGCAAAGTTCCATCTATATCAAAAAATATAAGCTTCCTATTCAATACAACCCCACTCCAATTCTCATAGCTACTTATAGCATTATCGCATAATTACTGTTTCTTGCGGTGAAAGATTAAGTAATAGACAACCTGAAATTAATTGACAAAACATTCCACATTCGATTATGGTGAATATAAAATAAATTCATTCATATAAACACCAAGGGAAATGGAGTTTAATCGATGCCAAAAAAATTCAACGAACAAGAAAAACAATGGATCAGCCAAAAATTGTTTGAAGAAGGTAAACGAAGCTTTGAAGCTGTAGGCTTAAGAAAAACGAGTGTGGAGGATTTAACKAAAGCTTCTGGAATCGCGCAAGGCACCTTCTATAAATTTTTCGGATCGAAAGAAGAGCTATTCTATCACATATTACTCGAGGAAGAATCTGTTATACGAAACCAGATGCTTGCTTCTATGAATGAGACAGCCATTGTGACCAAAGAGAGCATTCGACAATTCCTGCTTGGAGCCTTTCGTTTATTAGGCGAAAGCCCATTGATCCGGCAAATGTATTTGGAAGGTGAAATTTCGCAGCTCATCCGAAAGCTGCCGCAAGAACTGCTGGACCGCAATTTTTCGGAGGATACGGATGCTATGCTGCCGGTTATTCAACATTGGCAAGCAGCAGGCATTCTTATACATACAAGGCCAGAGTTGATTGTCAGCATGATTAGATCACTTGTGCTCTTATCCTTACATCAAAAAGAGATTGGTGAAGATATTTATACAGATACGATGGCATTTATGTTTGATTTGATATCGGAAGGAATGCTAGCAAAGAGAGATACAGGGGGAAACCATTGATGATAATAGAGGTCGACCAACTGGAATACACTTATCCAGGAACGACGAAGACCGTACTACACGACATCCATTTCTCCATTTCCGCAGGGGAAGTTTTTGGGTTTCTTGGACCATCTGGAGCTGGAAAAAGCACTACTCAAAAAATTCTTATTGGTTCACTAAAAAACTACACGGGTAGCGTCAAGGTTCTAGGCACTGAAATTAAGAGTACTGATCCTGATTATTATGAACGTATTGGTGTCGCATTCGAGTTCCCTAACTTCTATAGTAAATTTACAGCTCTTGAGAACCTGAACATGTTTCGTTCCCTATATAAAAGCGAAACGCAAGATCCAATGTGCTTGCTCGAGCAGGTCGGACTTGAGGATGCAGCACATATGAAGGTGTCTCAGCTCTCTAAGGGCATGAAAATGAGACTTAATTTTTGTCGATCATTGCTTCATCATCCAAGCATTTTATTTCTTGATGAACCAACCTCAGGACTAGATCCTGTTAACTCTAAACGAATGAAAGAGTTAATTTTGAAGGAAAAAGCAGCAGGTACCACCATTGTAATAACGACACATAACATGCAAGCTGCTGAAGAGCTTTGTGACCGTGTGGCGTTCATCGTAGATGGTCAGATTGCACTCATTGACTCACCCAGGGAATTAAAACTGCGACATGGTAAAAAAAATATACGAGTTGAATACTTGAAGGATCAAGAACTTATTACAGAACATTTTCCAATGAATGGATTAGCTGATAACCTCTCGTTCATAAACCTTCTCCGTAATGAACAGATAGAAACAATCCATTCATTAGAAGCCACTCTTGAGCAAATCTTTATTGATGTTACAGGGAGATCTTTAGTATGAGACTGTTCATGACAATTATGCACGATATTCGCTTCCAATGGCGCCACCGGTTCTACATCGTCTATCTATTTGTCTGCTCGATCTATCTCGTATTGCTAAACACGATTCCAGCTCGATTCAAAGAATCGGTAGCCTTATTGCTCACCTTTTCTGATCCGAGTGCGCTAGGGTTAATTTTGGCGGGGGGAATCGTACTATTAGAGAAAGATCAGGGCATTCATGATAGCTTATTCGTTACACCCATACGTATAAGAGAGTATTTACTCGCCAAAGCGATTTCTTTGTCCTTACTCTCCATCTTATCCGCCTGGATCATACATGGCTTCTCCATAGGCGTACCTGCATCCCCTTTTCATTTTACAATTGCGGTCATACTTACCTCCAGTTTATTCACTTTACTCTCCATCGGAATAGTCGTTCGTTCGCAATCGATAAACGGTTTTATTCTCCTATCGCAACTCTATGCCCTGCCTCTTGCATTACCTTTACTCGATTTCTTTAACATTGGTCATAGATTTCTATACTTGATTTTTCCAACGGAAGGCACTCTTTTGCTCTTAGAGTCGATCGTACGCAAAGTCTCTGTAGGTGAAACTATTTATGCGATTATTATTTTAATAATTGGCAACGTTTTTGTCTTTTGGTGGGCACAACAGTCCTTTAGGCGGAAAATTCTGATGAATATAGGAGAAGGCAAATGAAGATGAAGTTTCAGGCTTTATTAAAAAATGACATGCAACAAATTTGGAAGGATCCGATGCTCATGGCTAGTCTGTTCGGACCTCTCGCAGTAATCGCTTTTGCACGTTTCATCTTCCCCCTCTTATCGCGTTGGATTGAGCAGCAATTCACTTTTTCTCTATTGGATTATTCGGACTTTGCTACAACCTTTCTACTACTTACTATCCCGCTTCTTCCTGGTGTGATGGTAGGATTACTCATGCTTGATGAGCGAGATGAAAACATGATTGCCTATTATGCAATTACACCTCTTGCTCGCGAAGGTTATTTTGTTTATCGATTGTTTTTACCAAGTTTTCTGTCCTTATTTTTAACCTGTTTATTTTTTCTTTTATCGGGAATTGCTGAGATCAGAGTCGAGAGCCTCTATTCATTGTTATTACTGACAATTGAGGCGCCTTGTCTGGCCCTGTTTTTAGCGGCTTTCGCTGCAAATAAAGTTGAAGGCTTAGCGTTATCCAAAATTAGCGGATTGCTTTTCGCTGGACCCATAGTTGCTGCATTTGTACCCGTACCATGGCAGTATTTGGGGATGTGGATTCCTACGTTTTGGCCAGCTAGAAGTTATTTTCTCGGTTTATCACAAGAACCTCTGGCATCACTGGTAGCGTTTGGAGTTGGACTCGTTTTTCATCTCGTTTTGTTAAAGTTCATGTTTCAGACGTTTATAAAGCGTATAGATTAGAAAATAAATAGGCATATTGTATCCACTCGAAGAATGAAATCGTGCAATCAAGGGGATTACTCTTTATTAAGGAGTGATCTTCATGCCAATTCGGAAAATAGGTATATGTTCCATTATTTTCATTATAATCATAGCTTCAGGATGGTTATTGGATAACATGATTCGCAATCAATGGAATCACGCTACTATACTTCCTCAGTCGACTCAAAAATATGACATGTTTTCAACCTATGACTCCCTTAGTCAGTACGATTATGATACACCTTATTTTCCCCGTGAATATATCAGAATAATACGTTTAAATAAGGAAAAGTAGCTTTGATGCTCCCTGTAACTGATATTAAATAATTCGGGACAGGCACATTAAAGTATTTTTTGTTATACTGTTAAGTATCAATTTGTTGGAGGGCTTGTGAACATGAAAATATACGTCATTATATCTTTCAACGAAGACGGTATGGAAAATGTATATGTAGGTTCGGATGAGGAAAAAGCGCTTGCTTTTAAACCGGCCGATTTTGAGAATTGTGACGCCTTATTCGTAGAAATTTGGGAAGACGGAGATAAAACAGACGATTAT
>NZ_JBFUHJ010000277.1:0-7391 GCF_056402455.1 Paenibacillus sp. P4_A7
GAATGGGAGCCAACGTTAACTTGGCATTAGAACAACTGAAGATGAATGGCGTCCGTATGACCCCGCAACGACACGCCATACTAAGCTACTTGATGAACTCTATGTCGCATCCGACAGCAGATGAAATATATAAAGCGCTCTCTCCAATTTATCCTAGTATTAGCGTAGCTACTATATATAATAATTTGCGATTATTTGTTGAAGCAGGCTTAGTTCGTGAGCTAACCTATGGCGATGATTCAAGTCGTTTTGATTCAGATTTATCTGATCATTATCATGCAATTTGCAAAAAATGTGGGCAAATCGTTGATTTCGAATATCCTCCATTATTAGAAGTGGAAAAAACAGCATCTCGTGTGACAGGGTTTGTAGTTGAAGGTCACCGTATGGAGATATATGGACTTTGCTCGACGTGCAATGTAGTAACGAAGTAAATAATAATGTGACTGATGAACGTGCTGGGAAGCGGTAAAACGCTACACTGCACGTTTTTTATTAAAATATAACCATTTATAGAGGATAGCAACATCCGTTTATATTGTAGAGATTCAGAATGATAAGTTTGTTTAACGGGAGAGTGATGACTTGGAAACGATGTACAGCCGAGCACCGCGCCAGAAACGCAACCGGGGTGTTAGGGGTGTTGTGTTTTTATTTATTTTCGCAGCAATAGTAACGGTTGTGGGATATGTTTACTACATGAACTACATTCCAAACAATTCAATGGTTGAACCGAATTATAAGGCTGATATACCGATCATGCTTAATGGTGTAGAAGGCGAACAAGGAGCTATCATAGAGAATAACGAAGTGAAACTGCCGCTAACGGTGCTTACTAAGGTGTTGGGTGAGGACAAGCCTATTCGATATGAGAAGGATTCCGGATCAATCATTATTACAACAGCGAATAAGGTGCTGCATTTGAAGACGGACTCTTTGATGGCCACCGTCAATCAGAAGCCATATGATTTAACGGTTGCTGCTGAAATATCGAATGACACGGTTTATATACCAGAAGAGCCGCTTGAAGAATTGTACGGATTAAAGGTTGAATATTTAGAAGAAAGCGGCATTGTTACTCTGCTTCAAGCAGGAGATACGATTCAGCTTGCTGAAGCGATGCACGAGAAGGGAACTGCCATACGAACGGAGCCTACAATTCGTGCACCTTATATAGAAAAGCTTCCGCAAAAGGATGTCATTCGTATATGGGAAGATCAAGATGGCTGGTTACTTGTTCAAAGTGCAAATGGGCATATAGGGTATGTGAATAAAACAGATGTAAAGCTTACTACCATTGACCAAATACCTGAACCAGTCCGTGAGCCGGCTTTTACCGCTTGGAAAGTATTGGGAAGTAAAATCAATTTAACTTGGGAAGCCGTTTATAACAAAAATCCGGATACGTCCAAAATTGGTCAAATGCAAGGTGTTAATGTGGTTAGTCCCACTTGGTTTGAGCTTGCTGACGATAAAGGGACAATTAAAGGAAATGCAAATGCTGCATATGTAAAATGGGCGCATCAGCAGGGCATGCAAGTATGGGCACTTTTCAATAATGATTTTGAACCAGACAGAACAACGAAGGCATTAGCGACTGTGGAGACACGTTTCTATATGATCCAACAGCTGTTGGCTTTTGCGGAAATATATAATTTACAGGGTATCAACATTGACTTTGAAAATGTGCATACATCCGACAAAGAGAACTTCGTGCAATTTATTCGTGAGTTAACGCCGTTGCTCCATGAGCAAGGTCTTGTAGTTTCGGTTGATGTAACACCAAAGTCATCTAGTGAAATGTGGTCATTATTTTTGGATAGAGCTGCTTTAGGCAGTGTTGTAGATTATATGATGGTGATGGCCTATGATGAGCATTGGGCTTCTAGTCCTAAATCAGGGTCGGTTGCTTCCTTGCCTTGGGTAGAGAATTCGATTAAACGAATTCTAGAGGAAGATAAGGTGCCACCAAGTAAGCTATTGCTTAGTATGCCTCTTTACACGCGGATATGGACCGAGAAGAAAGCAGATGACGGTAAAGTAACTGTTTCTTCTAAAGCGGTTGGTATGGATCGGGTAAAGGATATTGTTGCTACTAAGAAACTGAAGCCAGTGCTTGATGAAGCGGCAGGTCAGAACTATGTTGAATATACGGAGGATGGAGCGTTACAACGAATATGGATTGAGGATGATCTTTCCATGAAGTCTCGTGTAGCTCTTGTAAAAAAGTACGATTTAGCGGGAGTTGCTACCTGGCAACGCGCATTCCAAACTTCTTCTATATGGAAAACAATTGATGAAGCAATAAAGAAACGGCCATAATTTGATTCCTTTTTCTTATGATTTAAACAGACAGCCCCTTTCATTCAAGAGAATGTGAAAGGGGCTGTCTGTTTTTGTGTCGCGGGGCAATTCGTACAATGATACTTCTGAAAATAAAAAGGAGCTGCATCGTTAACAATTGACGCAACTCCTCATTATTATATTTAGGATTGTTGAGATGGACTATGTGTAGCTTGTGATGGATCTAGTGTAAGCAGTGTTTTGCAATACATGCAGCGATCGGTTTTGCCAAGCATCTTAGTTGGACGATTACATTCAGGACACTCAAGCATCGTAGCGCTTGTAGACATCATGCCAGCCCAGAAGTATACAGCGACGCTGACGAGTAACGAGATCATTCCAATAACCATGAAGATGGCAGCAATGATTTTTCCGGCTTGTCCAAAAAATACGATGCCTGCCGTGCCGAGTATCATTACACCCATACCTACTAGAGTGAAAATAAGCCCCCATAGACGGAATTCATTAATTTTAGCTGATTTAAAGAAGAATTTATTCATGCGATCAAACCCTTTCCCTGACAATTGACTTATGAAAGTGAAACTCTTTTTCTACGAGAGTAAGCAGGAAATTGCCTTCTCGTTGTCGAAAAAGGATTAAGTCTGTAGATTATCATTATAGCCTAATAAAAAACGATTAGCTATATGGAGGAACTCGTGAAACCTATAAAAAAATACTTCGTAGACAGCTATCGATCACAACCAGAAGTGGTTGGTATAGCTGTAATTGAAAATCCATATTCTTATAATCCTTTGATTGATGGTTTGGATTTACTAGTCCTTGTCATAGTAGAGAATGGGCGTCCTACTAATGAAATAGAGCATGTCCAATTCGACGGCAAACGAGTACTTATTCGAACACTTGATCCGAATAGCTTGGATGCATGGGTTTCTGAGGGCGAAAATCGCAATATTATTGCGTGGCTAGTGCAGGGGGAGATCTTATTGGATCGCGACAGCTATTTGAACGGTGTGCGTGACCGTCTGCTGCTTTTTCCGGATGTCATGCGGAAGCAAAAACAATTTACGGAGTTTGCTGGTTTCTTGAGAACCTATTTGCTAGCAAAGCAGGACTTGCTTGATGGAAATGTATTGGATGCCTACAGTCATGTGCTTACAGCGCTCCATCACTGGGCGCATATTGTACTTATAGAAGAAGGACGTCATCCGGAGTTGACCGTTTGGAAACAATTGCGACGGGTTCATCCTGGCATATATAAGCTTTACGAGGAGCTGACAGTTAGCCCTGAAACATTAAAGCAGCGTGTAGAGCTGGTTATGCTTGGCTGCGAGTTCTCTGTGATGAACAAGATGAAGGGTTGCTGCTCTATACTCTTCGATATATTAAGGTCACGTGAAGAGCCATGGAGTATTGCAGAACTACAGACACATTCTTCTATTGAAGTGCTGCATATTGATTTATCGCTAGTTCTTCAAAAACTGGTGAAGCGTGCTTATATTAGAGAAGTTGCAGTCATGAATGAAGCGGAGGAGCTCGGATCATTAGAGCTTCGTTATATGATGGCTAATTAGTTGGAATTAAGGTGAGTCGATTCACCTGCTGATCGCTTCAATAATGGAGTTGAAATAATAGATGGGCGGCCGACTAGGCTGCCCATCTATTTTTCATTGATCCGACTATTCTTAAGAAAGATAATTATGTTCTATTCAAAAGACCAATTTATTCTATTTGTTTTCTCATGAAATGAGCTAGACTTAAGGATAATATGGGCTGACTATAGGCAGCAGCAAGGGGGATATCCATGTTTTTTCCACAAAAAATCAAATACCGACTTTTTTTTAGTTTTATACTCGTCATTCTGATTCCATTCTTCCTCTTGCAAATTTATTACTACCGGCAGACGGAGGATTTATTGGTTCAGAAGATTAGTGAACAAGATAAAGCGCAGCTTGCAATCATGAAATCCGATTTAAATAGTATATTTTCGCTGGCCTTCAGACAGTTGATTCGCTTGGAGAAAGAGAACGTTGTTATTGAAGGGCTTCGTGCTTCGGAGCAGGAGGATTGGTTGGAGAAGAGCCGACTTATTCAGGAGCAGCTAGAACAAATGAGCAATCAACAGCCCGCGCAGAGTATGTATTTGGACTATGCTGTTATGGATATCCAGGGGCGCTATGCCTATACGGGAATGGGAAAAGCTATCAGTGACGCAGCAGAGTGGGGGCAGCAAGCGTTAGAGGAGCTGACGACAAGCGGCCAAAGTTATTCGTGGGTGATTTCAGCACCAGACATGCAAGCAGAAGGAACCGGGTCGAACAGAATGCTGACATTGACAGGACTGTTACAGGATCACGGGGAATTGCTAGGTGTCAGTCGTATTCGGTTTGATCTATCCTCTTGGATAAGAACGGCCTCCAGAAGCTTACCTGTTCAATCTAATTATTATTTAGTGGGAGACAAAGGGGGCATATTGGCTCAAACAGAGGCGTTCGGAGGTATTAAGCCTTCGATGATAGCGCATCTGATTCAGAATGACATAAAGACGATCAACGAGGATTATTCCATACTCTACAATGGAATGTCTGTAGAGTTTCAAGATTGTCAGCTGACGCTGGTCAGTACATTCCCGCTGCATTTTTATTTCGGAGATTTCAAAACGCTCGAGCGTAAATTTTTATTCACCTTTATGATTCTGACAGCTATTTTCATTGTACTTACGTTTTTGATTGCTTCTATGATTACAAGACCGCTCAGCCTGCTTAAACGGAAAATGGAGACAATGATACATACCGAGCTGAAGACGGTGTTACCGGAAAAGCCCTACTATGGGGAACTGCTCGTACTGGCAAGAGCTTTTAACACCATGGTTAGGAATATGGATCAGCTGTTTCAGAAATTGAAGGTGGAGGAACGGCAGAAGGAAGCGGTCAAATTCCAAATGCTGCTGGCTCAGATGAACCCGCATTTTTTGTTGAATACGTTAAATACATTGAAATGGAACGCTATTGGAGGGGATGACCAGACGACAGCAGACATCTGCATTCACTTGGGCAAGCTGCTGGAAACGAGCCTGAACACAGAGGTTGATCTGATTTATTTGCAATCGGAAATTGAACTCGTAGAGGCATACATGCAAATTCAAAATTTTCGTTATGAACAGCGTTTTACAATCCGTTATGAATATGAAGAGACATTACAATATGTGCTAGTGCCCAAGCTTAGTCTTCAACCTTTGGTAGAAAATGCGATCATACATGGCTTCGCAAGAATGAGCCATGGAACTATTATTGTTCGTGCATATGAATCGGATCAGCAGTTAATCGTTGAGGTTGTTGATAATGGACAAGGGATCGAGGAAGCGTGTATCAGCAAGCCAATGCGAAAGCGGAAAGGTATCGGCCTATCCAATGTTCGTGAACGGCTGCATCTCTTGTTCAAGCAAGAAGGGGATTTACAATTAATTGCCATGGAAAAAGGGACGACGGTGCGAATGTGTCTGCCGAAGCTTGTAGCCGCACCATACACCTTGGGAGGGAAGATTGATGTGGAAGCTACTCATCGTTGAGGACGAGCCTCTGGTACGCAAAGCGATCATACAAAAGGTGAATTGGAGTGAGCACGGCTTCGAGATCGTCGGGGAAGCTGAGAATGGTTGCGATGCCCTAGATATCATTATGGTTAAACAGCCTGATTTGGTGATCTCAGATATTGTCATGCCGATAATGGATGGAGTTGAGCTGCTGAGACTTGCGCGGGCCTCTGGATGGGCTGGGCGCTTTCTCATGCTGACCTGTATGAATGAGTTTGAATATGCCCAACAGGCACTGGAGCACGGGGCCTCTGGATATATTCTGAAGCTGTCGATGGATATGAATGCGCTTGAAGCTGCGCTGCACAAGGTCAAGCAGGAACTAGCAGCGAGCAATAAGGTAGCAGCAGACTTGACCATATCCCGCGGCAGGCAGTTGATCCAGACAATCTGGGATAGCTTTTACAGGGATAATAATAGTGATGCACTAGATAACGATTTCTGGATTGAGATGTCGACAGGACTGGGGGAGCATGTCTGGATGTGCTCATTCGTACATGACTCTCAAGACTACTGCGTAAACGAAGTGAAACGTCTTAGGTTATTGAAATCGGTAAATCATTCACTGCTGTCTTTTACCGAATCAGGTATAACTACGGTGTTTGCATGGAGTAAGGTCCCTATTGAGTGGGGAACTGCTGAACTTACAGGGCTGGAGCTTCCTTATCAGGCTATTGTTACGGTTACTAAGAGTTCCGTCAAGTTAAGAAACGAATGGTTCGAAGCTTTGTGTCAACTGGATGATCAATGGTATGCGGGCAACAAGGGTTTTTTTTCTAATAAACTAGTATCAACATCAAAGAATCAGGAAAAGGGCATGTCTTGGTCATTGGAGAAAGAGCTTCTCAGATTGGTTGAACAAAACAAAGTCGAACAATGCCTTCCTATCGTTGAACAGATGTGGCAAGTTATGCAGGAGAATCGTTATCCGGCCTCCATGGCTTATTCTGCAATTCATCAACTGGATCGTATCGTTGCAAGGATTGTGGAGCATCATGGTCTCCCGCTGCAGGAATTACGGTTGTCATCCTCCAGTCAAGCATTTATGGAACTGTTTAATAATCGCCTACAGGCTTATACACACCACCAGTCAATGAAGGACGAGCGGCTGACGGATCATGAGGAAATAAACAAAATACTCCGGTACATTCACCAGCACTATAATACTAATCTGACTCTGAAGTCGCTCGCCAAGTATGTTTCGATGGAGGAGCACTATATAAGTCGACTGTTTAAACAGAAGACTGGTCATAACTTAATCATTTATGTGCACAAATATCGGGTTGAAAAAGCTAAAATCTATTTGAAGGAATCTGGTATGTCTGTATCCGAAATAAGTTGGAGTGTAGGCTTCKCAAACGACAATTATTTTATAAAAATATTCAAACGGTTTACCGGCACAACTCCGAGCGCCTTTCGACATCAAAATTAGATAAAATTGATCTATTGCAAGGCAATATTGTTCATTACCCGCTATTCTCCCTTTCGGTATGATGAG
>NZ_JBFUHJ010000278.1:0-7327 GCF_056402455.1 Paenibacillus sp. P4_A7
CTTCTTCTGCTCTGGGGAAGCTTCATCCAGCTTGCGGCGCGCTTCAATAAGCTTATGCTCTTTGACTGAAGCGCCTTCCTCCATTGCCAGCTTGCGCAGGTCGGAAATGATCTGTTCAGCCTCACGCTTCGCTTTCGCTATCGTCTCGCGGGCTTCGTCTTGTGCTTTGAGCAGCAGCTTTTCCTTCTTCTCTTCAAACTTTAGACGATCTGTTTCATGGCGTAGTCTGAGTGCTTCCACTTCACGGCGAAGCGATTCCGCCGTTTGGCGCTCAGTTTCAGCGCCTATACGATTTTCTTCGAGTGAGGCAATCATATTCTCAACTCGTTGATCCTCTTCGCTAACCTCTCCCCGTGCATGGTCTATGATCGAACGAGCAAGACCAAGACGCTCTGCAATCGCAAATGCATTACTTCTGCCCGGAACACCGACAAGCAATCGATACGTTGGACTCAGCGTTGCGACGTCAAACTCCATGCTTGCATTAATGACACCTTTTCGGTTGAAGGCATAAGCCTTCAGCTCGCTATAATGAGTCGTAGCAATAATACGACTTTCCATCGCATGTACATGTTCCAAGATCGCGATTGCAAGCGCTGAGCCTTCGGCAGGGTCTGTTCCCGCACCTAACTCATCGAGCAGAACTAGACTCTTGGAGGTCATCGTCTTCAAAATACGAATAATATTCACCAAGTGGCTGGAAAATGTACTTAAGCTTTGCTCAATGCTTTGCTCATCGCCAATGTCCGCATAGATCGCGTCAAATACGCATAACTGACTGCCATCCTCAGCAGGAACGAACAAACCGGACATCGCCATTAAGCTTAACAATCCGATTGTCTTTAGGGAAACGGTTTTACCGCCAGTATTCGGACCCGTTACTATAATCGCTGTATAATTATTTCCAAGCTCAACATCGATTGGAACAACCTTGTCATGAGCAATTAATGGATGACGACCGCGCTTTAGCTTAAGAAAGCCTCTATCGTTCATACGCGGCAGCGTTGCCTTCATCTCATGAGCTAGTCTAGCCTTCGCGTAAGCAAAGTCGAGCTGACCAAGCAAATCTAAATTAATAAGTAAATCTTCTACATAATCTGAAGCAAGCGCAGTGAGCTTTTGTAAAATTTTCTCGATCTCGCGCAGCTCTCCGGCTTTAAGCTCGCGCAGCTTATTATTCATCGCTACAATCGCTTCAGGCTCGATAAACAAGGTCGCTCCCGAACCTGACTGGTCATGCACGATACCGCCAAAGCTGGAACGATACTCCTGCTTAACCGGGATGACATATCGATCATTACGCAGCGTTACGATAGCATCCTGCAGCATTTTCTGAACAGAAGTGGATCGTATCATTTGCTCCATCTTTTCACGTATACGGGATTCGCCACTTCGCAGCTCACGTCTAATGGACGCGAGCGCCGCGCTGGCACTGTCCATCACTTCAGCTTGGTCATCAATACAGTCATAGATCGCATCCTCCAGCATCTTGTGCTCGCTGATTTGATCAGCTGTATGCTGTAGCATTGGAATTGGATTGTCTTCATGCAACACGCTAATATGCCGCTTGACACGACGGCCGCCGCGAGCGGTATTCGCAATATCGAGCAGCTCGGCTGGATTTAACGTCCCTCCAATTCGAGCACGGTGCAGCGGTGATTTAATATCGGTGATACCGCCAAATGGAGCACTGCCCTTAAGTCGATCCGCAGTATAAGCCTCATCCGTAATCTGCAAGAGCGGCTTAACCGCTTCCAAATCAGATACTGGAAGCAATGCCTCCGCAGTCGCTTTGCCCAGCGAAGTTGCGGCATGCTGCGTCAATCTATATATAATTTTTGGATAATCAAGTGTTGTTAATATTTTCGTGTCCAATCTGACACACTCCTCTCGCCCTACTATTATAGCCGAATGCGCGCTTCGATGCACGAATTCAAGCTCAGTTCCATACATAAATAACAATCAATTGGCTACAATAGAAACGAATGAGCCGCTATACAAAGTAACTTTTGTATTGCACAACCTGAGTTTAGTCTAAGGAGGGTAAAAATATGAGGTTTTTAGGCCATGTTGTACGGTTTATTGTGTCAGCGATTGTGCTAATGATTGTCGGGTTTCTCGTCCCTCAGTTTAGTGTCGGAGGATTTTGGAGCGCACTATTTCTCGCGCTTGTTATTGCAGCACTTGGTTGGGTTATTGAAGGCATATTTGGTAAAAATGTTACACCTTTTGGACGAGGTATTGTCGGATTTATCACTAGTGCCGCCGTTATCTGGATTGCTCAATTCATCGTCGGTGGCGTTTCCGTTACTATACTTGGCGCGATCTTAGCCGCTCTCGTTATTGGGATTATCGACCTGTTCATTCCGGTCAGCACTCCTTATGAAGCAGGCAAACGAAGTCACGACTAGTACAAAGGCTGCTCTATCAGCCCTTGATTGCCTAACAAGGCAGTCAAGGGTTTCTTGCTGTTCATAAGAATAATCACACGAAACACGAAATCTAAATCCACTTCACAGCTTGTTCATTACTTTGTCATAGAGATGTCACTGCAATTATAAATAGGATACGGTACAATAAGATTGAGAAATTTTAACTATTTAAAGTCGAGAGGGGTATTAAAGATGAAAAAGTATTTACTATTGGCAAGCGTATTGTGTCTAGTGCTTGTTCTTGCAGCATGCGGAGCTAACAATAATACAAATAAAGGCGGGAACAATGAAGCGGCTGATCTTGGACCAGCAACCTCAGAATTAGTCATTACAGCTTCCAACTGGGAGTTTGATCAGAAGGAATACAAAATAAAAGCAGGTGAAACAGTTAACGTTTCCTTGAAGTCGATTGACGGCGTTCATAGTGTTAAGATTTTAAAATCAAAATTTAATGATATTAAAAATAATGAAACAGCAGCTGTCAGATTTGATGAGCCTGGCGAATACAACATCGTTTGTACAGTGCCATGCGGTAAAGGCCACACCACTATGAAATCCAAGCTAATTATTGAATAATTAAATAACAAGCTTGCTTATTACAATTAACTTTCTGATACTAAGCTTTGGATAGTTGATTAGATGTTTTGAAAAAGTCGTGAATGACTACATTTCGTAGGTTCACGGCTTTTTGTTATGTCCTCAGAATAAACAGCATAACTTATATAGGAAGTGAATTAGTCACAGATCGTAATATTTGTTAATCATAAATATAATCACAGCTTAACGATTAGTTCAAAAACTTTGATCGCATAGACCCTTCCCCTCCAGACTGCCCTCTGTTAAAATAGTCACCACATGAACCATGAATGGAGGAATTGTATGGGATCATTAAACAATCGAGTTGCCATTATTAGCGGGGCAGGTACTGGACTTGGACGCGCAGCTGCCATTTCCTTCGCTTCGGAAGGCGCGGATGTTGTTCTTCTCGGACGTCGCAAACAAAAGCTTGAGGAAACGGCGTTGATCGTAAAAGAACGTACAGGTAAAGAAGCACTCATACTTCAAACAGATGTATCCGATGAGCATCAGATTCAGGAAGCTGTCACTGCTGTACTTCAACATTGGAAGCGAATCGACATTTTGTTGAATAATGCTGCTGTTCTCGAGTCAGGCACCGTAGTGAAGCTAACATCTAACGAATGGCAAAATCAGATCGATACGAATTTAACCGGACCTTTCCTCTTAAGTAAAGCTGTAATTCCAGCTATGCGCAAAGCGAAGTACGGACGAATTATTAATATTACATCCGGACTTTCTTGGAATGGAGCTGGTGGTTACGCCGCTTACAGCGCAGCCAAAGCTGGGCTGGAGTCTTTAACGCGCTCACTCGCTGATGAGGAGCATGAGCACGGTATCCTCGTTAACCTGTATAATCCTGGTACGCTGCGCACCGAAATGCATGCCACTGGCAAAGAACCTGCTATCGTTACCCCAGATCTTATTCGTTTGGCTAATCTCCCTCCTGGAGGCCCCACTGGCACGATTGTTTCCTATGGCTAACGCTGAGTAGCTGAAATCGTATATCAATCTGATTTCAGCTATTCACATTTATACACTAAAATATATCGCTCAATTGACCCGTTGATTTACGGAAGTGATCATTGGCGACGATTGGGTCCATTAGTGACAGCTTGTGACCTAGCGACCTTAGTGACCTTAGCCACCTTAGCTACCATTAGTGTCAATTAACTACCGCGTTAACTTCCTTATTCATATTTGGCTGTATTTCATACAATCAACTCTACATCAAAACGTTGTATTTATACTCTGACTGTATTTCATACAGGCTAATCATCCAATTCACGGTCAAAGAGTCTCTAACCTTTAATTAGATTGGATGTTTTACATTCAAACTCATATAAGAAGGAAATATTGGGTTTTTGAATGTACATAATCCATTCAAATCGCCCTTCCATCCCATTACTAGCGTTGAAAAAGAACGTTGGCAGCTCGATTCTCTGTACTCCGACCATCTCTATAGGGTCTCAAGTAATTAAGTCTTGATTTTGGAGTTGAGCCTTAAAAACACCATTCGAATAAACAGCTTTCCAACAACTCTACAGATTGTTCAACTACTCCGTTCGACAATAAATCTTCACTACCTGGTCCATTTACTCACACTTTCTCTCCCTCGATAGCATTAAGCCCAATTATAATATCATTCACTCGCTATTATTTGGTAGAAATTGATTATATCTAAATGGTATCGTGTACCTATTCTATTTTGTTGTATCCGATTCATGTTAAGCCTTAAAACCTCTACTTACATCTTATCGATCCAGCAGAAAGTATTTATTGTTATTATCGACAAAAAACCGCAGTGTCAGCAAAGGTATTGACCCTTGCTTTCCACTGCGGTTTTGTTATCTTGTTAGCTTTGCTCTATAAGTTCAATCCACTCGTTGTATTCCGTTTGCAGCTTGGAATACTCATTTTTCAGCTTATGATGTTGCTCTTGCAAATGCGTGTGATCCTCTGCTAGTCTCTCCGCAATACGCGCTGCTTCATCACGCTCGTAGGCTAATGCTTCCGCTGTACGCGCTACTTCGTCACGCTCGTTAACAAGCTTCTCTACCGTACGTTCAGCCGCATCTCTTTCAAGAGTAAGCTTAGTAGTATGCTCGCTTAGCTCTTCCTTCAGTTCTGATGCAGATGCCGCCTCTTGCATAGCTCGCTCCAATTGATCAAGAAGAGCTTCTCCATCTGCTTCTTGAGCTAGCTTCTCACGCTCAAGTCTCTCCGCTTCTGCTGCAGCTTGATCCGCATATTTCTGCTGCGCTTGCAACTTCTCGCTAAGCTCACGCTCGCGAGCTGCCGCTGCTTCAAGCTGCTGCGCTGCAATTCGCTCACGAGCCGCAGTCAATTCAAGCTGCTCGGTCAGCTCCTGTTCCCTTGCCGCTAGCTCTTCCAGCTCCGCTTTTGTAGCTTGCTCACTTTGTGCGCTTGCCGAAGCAGCTTTCTTCATATGCTCAAGCTGGGCTTGCAGTTTTTGATTGCTTTCTTCATGATCATGCTGCTCCAGCAGTAGCTGCTCCTCTTGATTTGCTGAAAGCTGCTTATAACGCTCTTCATGCTCGGCTATGATTTGCTTGATGTATGCTTCATGCGCGGCTGTTATTTGGTTAATCTGTGCTTCTTGTTCGGCTGCTGTTTGTTTGTTACGTGCTTCTTGTTCAGTTGCTGTTTGTTTGTTGCGTGCCTCTTGTTCAGCTCCTTTATGTTTGAGCAGTGCTTCCAGCTCAGCTACTTTTTGATTATAACGCGCTTCATGTCCAGCCTCCGTTTGCTTATTGCGTGCTGCATCTTCAGTTGCTTTTTTCTTGAGCAGCGATTCCTGTTCAACTATTTTTTGATTATAACGTGCTTCATGCCCAGCTATCGTTTGCTTCAGCATTATTTCATGGTCAGACACAGCTTTCAAATATCGCTCATCGCGCTCCGCTATCGATTTCTTATAGCGTTCCTCGCCCTCAGCCACCACTTGCTTAAACAAATCATCATGCTCAGCCTCAGTAAGCTCAAGCTGCTCGGAATGTGCTATTCGAAGCGACTCAAGCAGTTGTGTATGCTCCTGCTCACGCAATGCCAACTGCTCCTCATGCGCTTCTTGAAGCGTATGACGTTGCTTCTCAAGCTCATCTCTCAGCGCTTGACGACGCTCATCTATGTCTTGCTTATGTGCCAGCTCTAGCTCTTCCTGCTCCAGTTGAATCAGCAGTAGTTGTTCTTCTTGCTGCTTGTACTGTTGCTCTAGCAGCAACAATTTCTCCTGTTGCTGTCGTTCAGCCTCCTGCGATTCATTCAAACGCTGCTGCAGCTCTGATGATCGCTTATCCGCAGCAGATACATGACTACGCTCATGCAAGAGCTTCTGCTCCAGCTCCTCAATTCTCTCAAGAGCCTGAACATTCTGATCTTGTAATTGTGCAAGCTCGCCACGAGTTTCATTAAGTCTTGCAGCTTGTTCTTCACCATCTTGCTCTAGCTGAGCATAGGAAGTACGGAACTGCTCCTCTTGCTCCATCGCCTGCACAAGCTGTTCTTCTGCTAAAGCAATACGAAGATCTAATTCTTCTTTATCAGTCTTCCAGCCTTGCTTCAGATCAGCAACCTGATCCTGCAGTCGGCTTCGTTCCTCAAGCCAGCCGTTTCTACGTCGTTCAAGATCCGCACGGAATGCTTGCTCCGTATCGGCTGCTTTCGACTTCCATGCTTGCTCCCGTTCCTCATTCAGACGCGCTTGCTCCAAACGTTCAGCATCTGCAACCGAAATCCAGCCTTGCTCGCGCTCATCCCATTTCGTCTGCCAGCTCAGCGCAAGCTCCGTCAGCAACGTGTCTTTCTCCGAAGTCACAGCAGTTAGTTCCGCTTCCTTGTCTGCAGCCAAACGTGCAAGCTGTTCCGTCTTCTCAAGCTCAAGTGCAGCTAGCTGTTCAGACTTCTTCCGATTAATTTCTGCAAGCTGCTCGGCTTTTTGTCGTTCAAAAGCTGCAAATTGTTCTTCCTTTTCCAGCTCAAGAGCAAGCAGCTGCTCATCTTTTTCCAGTTCGAGCGCTGCCAGTTTCTCATCCTTCTCTAGTTCAAGAGCTGCTATCCTCTCGTCTTTCTCTAATTCAAGAGATACTAACTGCTCATCTTTCTCGAGCTCAAGTGCCGCTAACTTCTCATCTCTCTCTAGCTCAAGAGCTGAAATACGCTTATCTTTCTCTATTCCAAGTGCCGCTAACCTCTCATCTCTCTCTAGCTCAAGAGCCAAAATACGCTCATCTTTCTCTAATTCAAGTGCCGCTAACTTCTCATCTCTCTCTAGCTCAAGAGCCGAAATACGCTTATCT
>NZ_JBFUHJ010000279.1:0-7313 GCF_056402455.1 Paenibacillus sp. P4_A7
GTTCTTTGATGTTTGATATCTATGAGGATCACGTTGAACTGCCACTGGGTGGGGAAACGATTACTTTGAATGAAGTGTCTTACAAAGAATCTATTGATGTGACAAACAACGGAATAGCGACTTCAAGCGAGCTAGACCTATCGGGCGGGTGGCTGCTGCGGCCACAAGATCAAAATGTACTCAATTTAACACACTGGCATTTTTGGGATGAGGACCCACGGCTGAAGAATGTAGCCATTACATCCGAGCCGGCCGTTAATGTGCTGGAGATGGCGGGGCCGGATCGAAGTAATGAGTATTGGGCATTTTCTCGATTTTACTCCCAGGGCAAGGTTACGGAGACCAATCTCGTATTCGACCAATCTTGCTGGGAAGGCGAATGTGTAATTAAAGTGAATGGTAGCATCGTTCCGGATGCAACTGCAGTTCGCCGATATGACGTTAATAATCAAGAGGTTGATATTACAGCTTTAGTTAGACAAGGATACGATAATATTCAATTGAATTGGGTAGAGGCGTATTTCCCCTCTGGCGGTCGATTGTTGGAACCGCTAAGGCTGTTCGGCGACTTCCATGTCATTCTCCCGTACACTGGATTTCCTCCGGGAAGCATTCGTTACGGTGCAAAGCAGAAAACTTATAAAACTCTCCAATCATGGGACGAAATCGGATTTCCGCATTACGCCGGTACAATGATCTGCGAGAAGGAGTTTAATTTACCGGATGAATGGTTTGATGCTGGTTCGGATAACAGCATTTTTCTTTGTATCGAATCTGTATATGATGTTGCCCGATTATTTGTCAACGACGTGGAAACAAAGATACGTTACTGCGCTCCTTTTGCGTGGGAGATCACTGATTTATTATCAGTGGGCCCGAACCGGTTAAGGCTAGAGATCGCTAACAGCCCGGTATCTCTATTCGAGGGAAGCCGTAAAAAATCGGGAATGTTGGGATCGGTGAAGCTTATTAAAACCATAAAACAGATACGGAGACTACAATGATGAACAACAAATGGAACGCGCAGTGGATATGGCTGGATACAACGGATGCTCCGACGAATATATATATGGATGCTCGCAGAATGGTGGAGATTGAAGCTCCCGTTAAGAAAGGGAGTATCAGAATCAGCGCAAATCAGGAGTACATCCTCTACGTTAACGGGCAAAGGATAGGACAAGGACCATCGCCGTGTGATTACCGATGGCAATATTACGATACGTACGAAATCGGCGAATATTTGCGGGAAGGGCGTAACAGTATCGCCTGTGTTTGCTACCATATCGGACAAAGCGAATCGACAATCTCTTACGAGCGAGGGCCGGGCGGGCTTTGCGTTCAGTTAGAAATTGAAACCGAGGAGAGAACGGTTGCGATAATAACCGATGCGACATGGAAAATCCGGCGTTCTCCGCGCTGGGTGCCGCGGGTAACGCAGATCAGCCGCTGGGGCGGATTCAAGGAAATATATGTTGCGGAAGAGGAAGATGATTGGTTGCTGGCTGAATATGACGACACAGCATGGTCTTCTCCCCATATCATCTCTGAGGTGGGCGATCCGGTTTCTCCCTATACTCATATGCTGCCTCGGGAAATTCCGCATCTTCACCGGCAAAGAGTAAAAGCGGAAGCCGTCGTAAGGATCGACGCCAATCTAGGCACGATTGTCGGAACCGAAGCGGTGCTAAGCGGTGCCGACGAGCATGCTCGGGTACAAATAAACGCTGCGATACCCGGATCATTTCCGGGAATAGTGCTTGACTTTGGCAGGGAAGTTGTAGGTTATCCACAAATTCGGCTGCAAGCATTTTCCGGAGGTGTGCTGGATATTGGTTATGGCGAATCGCTCGATGTGGAGCATGTGGATACAATCATTCTAAAAAACGGGATCAACGAATGGTCGTCTTTCAGCCGTCGTGCATTTCGGTATATGCAGTTAAACTTTCATGCTTGTCCATCCTCCGTTGAGCTCGAGCAATGCGAGCTGGAGATGGTTCATTACCCGTTCGTGGAAGAGGGAACTTTTTCCTGCAGCGATCCCTTGTTGAATCAGATCTGGGAAGCGGGAAAGTATACGGTTCTAATGAACAGCCAGGAGCATTTGGAAGATTGCCCTTGGAGGGAAAAAGCGCTATGGATTGTCGACGAATTCATTATGGCCAAGGTCATTTACCATTTGTACAGCGACACTAGGCTGGTTCGTAAATCGCTTCTGCAAGGGGCACGGATTCAGAAGGAGGATGGTGCCATTCCGGCTACCGGACCGGAATCCAACCATTCCGTGTTTCCCGATTTCTGCATGTACTGGCTTCTCTCTGTATGCGATTACTGGAAAAACTCATCTGATGAACACTTTATATTGGATGTGCGTCCCCATATCGAACTGGCGCTTACATGGCTGAAAAAACAGCTAGATGAGGACGGCTTGCTGCTTCTTCTCGACGATCACTGCTTTATTGACTGGGCACCGCATATCGACCGGAGGGAAAAAGTGACGGCGGCCTCCTGTTTGTACGTTAAGCTGCTGAAGGAGCTTGCAGAAATCGCTCGTCCTTTTGGTTGGACAGATTTATCCGTTCTTTGGGAGAATCAGGCTGAACTGACCAAGGAGGCGATCAGAACCTACTGTTGGGAACCGGAAGTTGGTCTATTCTCGGATTGCGTAACGAGCGGGGGAAGATCTGAAAAGGTATCGCTGCAGACCAATTTTATGGCCGTATGGTGCGGCATTATGAGCAAAGAAGAGGCGAGTCATTTTTTTGAATTTTATTTCCACCAGCAGGAACTGCCGGTAATCAAAAGTCCGTTTTTCCAGCATTTCGTTCTGGAAAGCTTATACCACCATGGAAAAACGAACGAGGTTCTTGATGTGATACGCAGTTATTGGGGCGCAATGCTGCAGCGGGGAGCCACTACCTTCTGGGAAACGTTTGACCCGTCAACACCCGAATGTGTAATCCCTCATAGGTTTCAAGGGAATACGCCAACCTATCTTCGAGATGATGTTCCAGTGAGTCACTGCCACGGATGGGGAGCATCGCCTACTTATGTGCTAATGCAGCTGCTTTTAGGGATTGATGGAATGGATGGAATAAATGGAAATATCGTACGCTTCCGACCTCGTCTAGCTGATATCGACTGGGCACGCGGCACTGCAGTTATACCGCATGGTTTGATCCAAATATCTTGGTGCCGGAACGCGAATATCTCTTGGGAGTGTACAATATCTGCTCCATCAGGAATTAAGCTGGAAATGGATCTTTCAGATAGTACGCTTCTTACAATTGATACAAAACAAGTTTACCTAAATGGGATTGCGATGATCCCAGCAAATTAATCGATACAATCTCAAGTTGAGAGGTGATCGGAAGAAGATGCAAGTGAAAGCGAAAGAACTTGAGTGTTATACCATCACCTTCCACGATGTTAAGGATCAGTTGAAGCARCATATTTATCAGCGTTCTCTTGAAGCTTTTGAATTAGGAGATCAAGCGCGTGATGAGCTTGCAAATGGTGAACAAGTAGAAGCGCGTGGATTGTTTTTTCGAGAAAAGTTGGTAGAAGCGATCGGGGGGCTGCCTCCTTGTGATACACCATTAAATCCCAAAATCACAGGATCCTTGCTCTGCAAAGGTTATCGTATAGAAAAGATCATATTTGAGTCCAGGCCCGAAACGTTCATAACAGCAAATATGTACATTCCAGAAGGGATCACTGCTCCGCGCGGAGCCGTTTTATTTCTATGCGGCCACGATGAACAGGCGAAGCATTCCGAGGAATATCAAACCGTTTGCCAGCATTTAGTCCATGCCGGTCTCGTTGTATTGGCGATGGATCCCATCGGTCAGGGAGAACGCCTGAGCTATTATGAAGATGTGATCCAAGAAACGACCGTCGATTGGGGTATCGTTGAACATGATTATGCGGGATTTCAATGCCTGCCTCTCGGAGATGGGATTGCGCGATATTTTGTACATGACGCCATTCGAGCCGTGGATTATTTATGTACGCGTTCGGAGGTTGATCCTGCAAGAATCGGTGTAACCGGCAATTCCGGAGGAGGAACCCAAACCGCGTTAATGATGGTATGCGATCCGCGTATTGCTGCAGCTGCCCCGGCTACATTTATCATGAATCGTCAAACCATGATGCAGACAGGACTGCCGCAAGATTCGGAACAAATTTGGTGTGGTATGACTGCTTTAGGGTTTGATCATGAAGATATTCTTATAGGTATGGTGCCGCGGCCAGTTCTGGTGTTGGCGGTAACTTACGATTTCTTCCCGATTGAGGGGACGAGAAGGACTACTGCAAGAGCGAAGCGGTTTTGGGATATGTATGGAAAAGGAGAAAACCTGAAGTTTGTTGAGGACATCTCGGTTCATCGATTTACGGATAAGCTTGCTCGTGAGGCAGCAGAATTTTTTTCTCTTCATTTACTGGAGCAAGTGGTTACTCATTCTGATGGTGTGGTTCAACCCATTGAAGCATCCTTGCTTTGGTGCACATCAACTGGCCAGATACGATCTGAATACAAATATTCAAGAGCTGTTTACGAGGAGAATGTTAACAGGTTAATTCAGGTGGGGGAACAACGGGATACATCTACTAAAGAAAAGTATAAAAGCAGGGCTCTAGGCTGGCTTAAGGAAAAGGTTCACTATTCCCGCAAACCATGCGATCTGAATCCAAGGATAACGAAGCTTGGGCAGATGAACGATATTTCGGTGCAAAGCGTAGTATGGTGGTCTCAGACAGGCATATTCAACCATGCGTTTTTATTTAGAAACCTGCGTGATATTCATAGCATTGTGCCTGTAACCGTCGCTATTTGGGATCAAGGGACACATCAATTGAGTTCTCACATGAACTGGATACAGGAAACTTGCAATGCAGGTAGAGTGGTTTTAGTTCTCGATGTATCGGGCGTGGGTGCATTACTGCCTAACTGGCACAACAATGACGATCCTCTCGATTTTTATGGAGCAATCTATAAGCTGACTGATGACCTGTTTTGGTTAGATGATAGTTTGGCGGCTCTGCGAATATTTGATGTTGTGCGGGGTTTGGACGCGGTGGAACTTCTGCCGGGAGTCGACCTCCGAGATATACGAATGTATGCTCATGGGCGGCAGGGAATATACGCGCAGCTTGCGTCACTTCTCGATCATCGCGTGAAACATATCGAAGTGGAATGCGGAATGAAAAGCGTAGCGGATTGGGTTCGATCCAGGCATTATGATCGAAATGATATCTTCAGTATTATATTACCGGGAATGCTTCAATATTTCGATTTGCCTGATTGTGTGGAATGGTTTGAAAATCGATGATAGGAATAGGCGGTTCTATGGAATGGATAGGGAAACGGGGGATGACTGTTGCTGTATTCTAGCCAATTATTAACGAAGCTGCATGTGTTTACATCCGGAATTGAAGGGCCGGCGTGCGATAGGGATGGAAACATTTACGCTGTTAATTATGCGCGGCAACACACGATCGGAAAAGTTTCGACCGATGGACAAGACAACGAATTTTTACAGATTCCGGACAAAGGTGTAGGAAACGCGATCCGTTTTGATCGGATGGGCGATATGTTTATAGCGGATTACGTAAACCATCGAATATTAAAGGTAAATATGACTACGCGTGAAATATCCGTGTTTGTTGAGGAACCTGCCATGAATCAACCGAACGATCTCACGCTTACTGCAAATGGCATTTTGTTTGCCAGCGATCCGAACTGGAAGCAGGCTAACGGTCAGCTTTGGCGGATAGATCCCGATGGGAAGACAATTCTTCTGGAAGCTGAAATGGGAACAACAAACGGCATTGAAGTCAGCTTTGATGAAAGGTCACTTTACGTGAACGAATCCGTGCAGCGTAAAATTTGGCGATATGACCTTTCAGAATCGTATGAAATCAGCAATAAACGATTATTCATCGAATTTCCTGATTTCGGATTGGATGGAATGCGCTGCGATACGGCGGGTAATTTGTATGTGACGCGTTATGGAAAAGGTACGGTAGCCATCATTTCCCCTGAGGGTGAGTTGAAGCGGGAAGTCAGTTTATCAGGCCAAAACTGTACTAATCTGACGTTCGGTGGCCCAGACGGCTGCACTTGCTACGTGACGGTAGCGGATACGGGCAGCATAGAAAGATTTCGCAGTGATGTACCAGGGAGATGCTGGGCGATATGGAGAAACAAAGTGAGCGAGGGTTAATATGAGAAAACAAATCGTCACTTTACCAGAAAGCACAAAGCCTTTTTCATCAGCCATTCAGTCTGGACCTTTTGTATTTGTTTCCGGACAGGGTGGACTTGATTCGCAAACTGGCGAGGTTGTCGGCCTGATCTGCAATCACAGACTAAACAGACGATGGAAAACGTCCGGGCGATTTTACATGCTGCAGGACTTGTGATRGATGATGTGGTTAAGGTCAATATCTATTTAAAGGATAGAAGTTTGTATGAACCTTTTAACGACATATACATGGAATACTTTAATTCTCCATATCCTTCCCGCACCACGATATACTGTGATCTTAACTTTGATATTTTAGTAGAAATCGATGTAATAGCCGTTATCCCCCAAATACTTATTGATTGATACTGTAATAATGGTAAGGGGATAAGGCCCGATTTTGCCCGTATTAGAACTTAATCACTTTAAATTAGGAGGGTTTCCTTATGAATATATGTATTTCCAACAGTGCTGAGGAACTGGGTAGCTCCGCCGCGGAGCAGGCAGCAGAACAACTTCAAAGGTGTATTGAAAATCAGGGTTACGCAAGACTTATCCTTTCGACAGGGGCCTCTCAGTTTACATTTTTGCAGGCGTTGGCCAAAAGCCGACTGGATTGGTGCAAGGTTGAGATGTTTCATCTTGACGAATATGTGAGTCTATCCGAATCCCATCCTGCCAGCTTTCGGCGTTATTTAAAAGAGAGGTTTATCTCTTTTGCTGAGGGAGTTACGGCGCATTGGGTTGACGGTGAGGGAGAAATTCGTGCTAATATCGCTGAGCTAACGGCGGAAATCCGTAAAGCCCCGATTGATTTAGCTCTAATAGGGATCGGAGAAAATGCACACATTGCTTTCAATGATCCACCAGCCGATTTTAATGAMCAAGAATCGTATAAGGTTGTGGACCTGGATGAGGAGTGCAAGGMTCAGCAAGTAAACGAGGGCTGGTTCGAGTCGATGAGTGCAGTTCCAAAACAAGCCATTACGATGACTGTTAGCCAAATTATGAAGTCAAAAATCATTATTTCTTGTGTCCCCCATAAAGTTAAAGCGAGGGCTATTAGAA
>NZ_JBFUHJ010000280.1:0-7311 GCF_056402455.1 Paenibacillus sp. P4_A7
CCACACAACTTCGCCGTTTATCGATAAATTTGTTCCTGATTGGCCATATTCCATATAAATTGAATCCGGTGAATGAACTGCTAGCTTATATTCACCACTTGATAATGTCGTGCTTATTCCTTCCGCATCCGTATCAATGATCGACCAGCTGCCGTTATGCCAAATTAACTGCATCCTATTCCGATTCATAATCGGATGTAGAGAAGCTCCCGCCGTAGTAATGTCTGGACCGATTGGACCCTCATATGCCCACAGTACCGATTTCTCACCGTTTGATTGCAGTTCTGCATGCAATATAAACTGTTCGAACTCTTTCTGAATAAAAGAAAGCGCAGGGCCATTAGGTGCCGACAACCAGAAGCCATCATTTTTGTCAATATCGTCCCATATGCATTCCGCATAATTAATGGTCCCTTGATCCGTATCTGGCGCTGCTTTAGCTGGATAAATAACTCGTAATCGTCCATCCTTCTCCAATAGACCAGCAATCGTTTGGCCCCATATACCTTGTTTCTCATACTCTAAATCCTCGGTATGCCAGATTGAGCCATACTTCTCAATTTCCCATGCATGAGCAAGATGTGCTTCTGTCTTCTCTGCTTTATATATCATCTGGAAACTTCTATTTATAGCAAGTGAAGTGAATGGACAATATACGTAACGCTCATCTTCAAAAGCAGGGAAAAACTCCATAATTGGAGGATGAAAATGAGTACTTTGCGGATATATTAGCAATTCCGGCTTCGAATATGGACCTTCTGCCTGCTCAGACGTCATACTTACCAGAGCCCATGACCCTCCCCAATTTTGAGGTGTGCTCATCATAGCGATAATTAGCCAATCTTGCTCCCTTTTAATAAGTGATGATGCGTATACTCTTTTATATTTTCCGCCAAGCAGATCCTGCTTTGTTTCCTGATGAATGGGCGTTTCTGAAATAATAAAGGGTCCCTCCGGCGACGAGGCTCTGGCATAACCAATTCCTCCATCCGTATTAGCTGATGTAGCCCATCCGAATAGGGCGTGATATACATCTTGATCGTGGTCATACACGACACACATGTCTGCAGTTCCACCCCGCATACCATCCTCACTGTCATACGAATGCTTCGTTCCTTCGAGCATGAGACCGACCTCTTGCCAGGTCATCCCTTCATCATCCGATCTGTAGGCAATACAGTGCAAGCTCTTCTCTGGGTCCTTAATTGACCAATACCCTTTGTAATAAAGAGAAATATACATGTATAGTCGATTCGAGATGGGATCTCTGAATAGCGAACCATTCACCGGCCATTCGAATGGATAGTGCCCTCTGTAAATTGGATTATGGGCATGCCTTTGAAATGTATCGAATGAAGGATCACCAATGACTGGGTGTCTGAACCATTCGTTCTTGCTATGGTGACTAGCGTAATCATTCACGATATGACCTCCAGAGATTTAAGATAGAAATAGATTTATAGGACTAAACAATCCATAAGGCTTGACGACATAGTTCGGTTCAACTCTAGAACCTGCACGATTGAAATAAGTCCAATCGACCCATACATTATGACTTCCCTTCTGATGAAAGGGTCCAAATAGATTGCGCGGACTGCCCATCACTTCAACATCGATCCGATTACGCCCTTCAATAAGCGATGTAGTCAAATCGATCGTATTCACTTCCCGCCAAGGAACCTGTGCGAATGATTGACCATTCACATGAACCTCTATTGTGATGGCCTCATATTCCCCAAACTCCATTAGAACTTTAGGGGCTGCATCGTCTGGTTTATATGCATAGGTATAGTCGAAGTGATAAACGATGCTGCCTGAATAATGAAAGTAACCTTGTAAGCACCAGTCTCCAAAATGGAGGGAATCGGGCTCTTTCACAATACTTCGATTAACATCAACTCCGAAATCCCCGATAATATAGCAATCTTCTAGCTCAAAGTTAGATTTGTACGCACATGCAATAACTAGCTCATTTTCACCCTTATTAAGTTGTGGAAGTTTGACTTTCTTGAAGCTCTTGTCGATATACCAGCCCACCATTTCTAATGGCACTGTAGTCCCGTTTAAGTACACTTCATATTGATCTGCTTCCTCAAGAACTAAATAAACTTCAGTGGTAGGAAGCTCGTTAACTTGAAATTTATATCGCAGCCTAATCGGCTGTCCGTCATTTGGATGATCTTCTTCTACCCATTTGTACCTTTGTGGCAGTCCATTGTAGTGCACTTGGCGCATATTTAACGTTTCCCTTATACACATCTGTGCTTGCCATACGAACATGGACTCTGACCAAGCACCATCGCTTATTCGAAAGGAACATTCGTCCAATAACAAGACGTTCGGCATAGTCCGAGTAAAAGTACAGGTCGGACCGAGTGTAGCATCAGCTAACCGGAATAAATGCGACTGATCGTAGTTGAAACCAATGTTCGAGAGCAAAGGCTGCAAGTTCTTATGAATGACATATAGTTTCGAACCCGCTGCACCGAAATCTACCACGAACCTCATCTGATCTCCGCTAGCCTCAACTCCAAGTTCTCGGGTCTCTCCCGTCAAAGTATCCCATTCTTCCAACCGTCCCATATGCGCCAAACTAATCTCGACCTCTTGCCCCTTATCTCGATCATTATTTACAACGAATAAAACATAACTATCAGGCATTTCTTTCAAATAATATAGAAACTCCTGTGCTTCCCCATACGTTTTGCTGCGAATGCTGATCTGGCGAGGCAGTACATCCTCAAGTGTGGAACATAGAGCTGTTTCATCAGCAGCAATCCTTATTCCAGCATGCGAATATAGCGCATGAACTTCATCCGATAGCTTGCCRTCTATCATCGTAATCTCTTGCCCCACTGCAATAATTGTTCCACCCGAATCCATAAACTCAAGCAATAACTTAAGCGTACTGTCTAGAAGAGTACGCAAACGAGGAAGTACAACTACTCGATAGCCAGCAAAATTGACGAAAAACTTGCCATCTTTTACATGCCCTTTATCTTCAATAATGGTCTCATCACCGAAATCAAAGTCGTAATGAAATGCGAGTATTGATCGAATAATGCTATTAATCCCATTCTCATATTGGTTAGCCCTCAGTAAATTAGGATCCTCCCAACCTTTATACTCATAAGGGTCACAACCAATCATAGACCATATGGTAGAGGATGGATGAATGACAAGCACATCGCGAACCGCTTCCCCCTGCGTCATAACTGCAGCAATTCGGGCAAAATAGTCCTCCGTTACATGATTGTATTTCCACCAGCTTGTGTTGTAGTTAAATACGGGTGGAAAATCGCGTTTACGGCAGCCCTTCAAGCTATATAACGCTAAGTGCTGACAGCGCACATTAATTCCTAAAGCAAATTGCCAGTCACCAACCCACTTCTGACCTTCGAACGAAAACTCCCAGCCGCAGCAGCCGTACATCTCAGACACTACGAAAGGTCTGCGATATTGATTGGCCACACTCGTACACTGCTTAACCGTTAAAAATTCATCAGCCTGCTCACCTAACATATCGATGCCAGGTACCTGCTGATAGCGATAATGCGGCATAATTGCACCACTTACTCTCGTACCGATTCCCAAATTATGCTCAATCAAATAATGCCCGGTATAAGCAATACCATTATCCTCGCACCACTCGCCTAATTGCTCCGAGTATGCTGACGAGAAACGATTTGTAATCGTTCTCCAATAATCATGCCTAGTTTGTGTTGAATGTTCCCCATGGAAGAACAAATATGGCAGTAAATCTACCAAACTATAACCTCTTCGCTCCTGAAAATATTCCGCAAAGCCATCCGTCCATGGGAGCCATGGCCTCGTATACATAGAATGAAAATCGGCTATGCTTGGTTCATCAGTGAATATACCTGGAACGGTATGACCAAACTCTTCACCTATCACTGCCTTATAATGCTCGTGTGTACCCTCAATAAAAGCTGCGACAGCATCTGGATTCAAATTATCCACCGGTGCCTCATCATTAAACCATTCACATGGACCTGAGATTTCTTTGCGGCATATAAGCCACATCTCAGTATCCATTAAGAAACCAGGCTTCACAGGATCCACCATACGACAAGAGGATAGGACGTCTCCCTCAACTGTAGTGACGAACAGAGCAATTATGGTTGAGACATCCTCGGGTTCAACTCGCGTTACCTCCATCGTTACCGCTTTGGAACGATATGCATCTCCTCCAAGTCTCGGAACAGACCCACCCGCTCCTCCTGATGGAAAACGGTCTTCATCGTATAGCCATGCCTTCATTCCAGTAGCTTTGGCTTCAGCAATTGCTGCTTGAATGCACGCCATCCATTCCTCGCCCATATATTCGGTTTCGAGCCCCTCACGGGAATGCATAAAGAATCCGCCCATTCCTTGCTTGCTCATTTCCTGAATCTGCGCCTTAATTTCATCTACTGACATTCGGCTGTTCCATGCCCAGAATGGGACTGATCTATAAGCTGTGGATGGCCGCACGAACTCTTCAAGCAAACGATTGGCCTCAGTATTTATTCCTGATCGTTGCAATATAAACCCCTCCATAGTAATCATTCACAGCAGAATTGCTTAATTTCAAATATCCCGATGTAACAAAATAGGAAGGATGGAGCGTGTGGGCTCTCTCCTTCCTCATTTAACGACTAGAGCTTTTCCATAGTTTCCTTTACATACTGTTGTGCTTTGGCATAACCTACTTTATTCATCTCATTAATCATTTCCGACCAACCGGCTTCGAATTCTTTGCCGCCGCTAATAATCAAAATAGAATATCTCTCTGAAATATCTAGCAACTTTTGGCCGATCTCTGAAAACTCCGCAGGGAAATCAAGCACGTTGGCAATATCGGACAAAACCAGGTTTTTATTTATAAAAGTATCCTGTTTGTCTGCAATGCCAGGATTTTTGTTAAACGCGTTGTTACTGATTGTCTCAATTTTATCCCCGTTAAACTGATATAAGTTACCGAAGTACTGGCCCACATTATATAGTCCCTTTAATTCTTCTCCAACCGGTGCAAAAGTATATGCCGGTTCCTTTCCTCTGTTCTCCAAGTTGGGAACGATCTTATCTCCATCCTTAGAATAGTGTAGACCCTCAATTCCAAAATAGGTGAGTGCTCTACCTTCAGGGCTATAAATATAATCCAACATTTGTACAACTCTTTCTGGATCTTTGGTTTGCGAAGAGATACTCCAGCCACCCCAGAAGCCGCCGAAAGATTGTACGCCACCTTGACCGCCCGGACCGTCAGGAGGAGGCAATACATCTACAATCGCATCGCGGTTGACATCACCGATTTGTTCGATAACCCCATCGGCTTTCACGCCACTGTTTGAAATCATGACTCCAGCTTTTCCGGAATAAAATGCTTCTTCTTTCTGTGCATCATCATTGAGGAAATATTCTTTCTGAATATAACCCGCTTTATACTGATCCTTCATCCAAGCAAGGAATTGTTTGTATTGTTCTGTTGCATAACCTGCTTCGTATTCGCCAGCTTCATTTAAATTCCATTCTGGCTTCACTCCGAAGCCTGTATAAATGACGTTTAGCCAATCTCTAATCTTTGAAGCAGTCAATCCGATCGTATCATTCTTGTTATTTCCATCTGGATCGCCTTCAGTGAATGCTTTAATCATTGTCGTAAATTCCTCTATATTCGTCGGTTCCTTTAATTGAAGCTTATCCAGCCAATCTTTACGGTAGTAGATAGAATGATTGTTTGATGCAGTAATAACTGGAATAAAATAATAATGTCCGTTAATTTTCAAATTTTTATAAAGCCCGTTATCTAGTATTTTTTTGAGATTGGGCGCATTATCCAAATATTGATCGAGCTCTAGAACGACGCCGCTATCTACCCAGCTTTTATACTCAGGCAATGTGGTTAAATAAAAGAATAGATCAGGTGCTTCCCCTGTATTAATCTTAAGGGCCAGCTTTTCCATCCAACCTTCCCATGGTGCTCCTTGTCTGCTTAATGAAACATTAAACTTCTCTTCCAGACTCTTTAAGATGCTGTCATTCTGGACTCCATCCCATCTTTGGAAATCGTGAGCGTACATCGTTAGCTTTACATTCTCTTGTTTTGGTTCCTCTTTCACTTGAGACGATTGCGTTGGTGACGACGTTGTAGCTGAAGAACCTGAAGTATTATTACTATTAGAGCAGCCAATCACCGTAGTCGTCATCATTATTGAAATTAAAGCAGTTAAAATCAACTTCTTTGACATTTAAACCCCTCCATTTTTTATTGTTTAACGGAACCTAGCAATACTCCTTTGACAAAGTGCTTTTGCATAAAAGGATAAACTAGCATAATCGGTAACGTCGCCACCATAATGATAGCCATCTTAATACTCACAATTAGCTTGTATGTATCATTACCGAATATTCCTTTTCCAATCGTGTCCATATTCCCTACAATGAGAAATTCTCGTAAAATATTTTGTATGGGGTACAATCTGGCATTGTCGATAAAAATAACGGCAGTAAACCAGTCATTCCATTTGCCAACTCCGTAGAACAAAGCTAATGTAGTAAGAATAGGCATGGACAAGGGAATAAAGATTTTCACTAGTATATAGAAGTGCCCTGCTCCATCAATTCTCGCTGCTTCTTCCAAGCTTTCAGGTATTTGCTTAAAGAAATTCAACATCAGAATGGCGCTAAAGCCTGAAAATGCACCGGGAATGATATATACCCATACATTGTTCATAAGCCCTAGATATTTAATTAACAAATAGTGTGGAATTAATCCGCCACTAAATAGCATCGTGAAAATAATGAATAACATCATTACATTGCGCCCCTTTAGATAACTTCGCGAAAGGGGATACGAGGTAATGGCTGTAATAGCTAGATGAAATAAAGTTGAAACGACTACTATAAATACCGTAAGGAGAAAACTACGATGAATCTTTGGATCTCCCAAAATTACAGCATAGGACGAAAATGAGACATTCTCCGGAATCATAATAAACTTATTATTCAAATAGGACTGATAGCTCGTAATTGAAACAACAAAAACATGCCAAAACGGAAGAATGGTTAGCAATCCAAAGAAGGAAAGGAGTCCATAATTACATATATTAAACAGAAGCTCACCTATCTGCAGTGGTTTAGACGGCGATTTCAGCTTAAGAGATGGAGTAGTCGGTGTATGAGAATTATTCGTTCCTACCATATGCCTGATCCTCCTAATGCTTTTGCCATTTTATTCGTGATGAGTATAAGAATTAAGGCGATAATGGATTTGAATAATCCCAGTGCAGTTGCCAAGCTGTATTTTCC
>NZ_JBFUHJ010000281.1:0-7293 GCF_056402455.1 Paenibacillus sp. P4_A7
GGTTATACGACCATAAGATAGAAAGTGTAAAGGATTTATTAATTTATTGTTACGAAGAGTATGGTTCCAGTAGTAGGGAGTTTAAGGAAGAATACCAGGGTTGTTTTAACAGAAAAATTCAAATGACGTATAACCAAATTGAAGCTTGGTATCTCAGCAAGAATAAGCCCGTCGTTTAAGCTAAATGACAGTTATGCTCAATAAAAAATAAACATGTGATTCTAACAAGATGTGAATTTTCAATATTCCCCGATTGATTATAAATGGGATTTTAACTCGATTCATTATGAAATCATTAACCGAAAATGAAGATCTGCTATAATTATCAATTTCTTCGTATGCCAGTTAACAGTAACTTCTCGTACTACCATAAGAATAGCGGTAAACTGGTGGGAATGGATGAAATCATTGTAACCTTCAAAATATTGGAAACGTCTGTATGTTGTAAGGGGGGTTCATCAATGAAATGGATTTCTGGAATTATTTTTGTACTATTAGTTGTGACTGGGTGTTTAAATCTGAATAAGGTTGAACAAAGAAATAGTTCCGAGAGTAATAATGAAGTGGCTGATTATCTTACTATTGGTGAAAAACATTATATCAACGCGTGGGAACTGGCTTTAGTTGATTCAAAGAATATTAAGAAAATTGGAGAAGTGGATAAAGCTTCTCGACTTGCTAAAGGTAACGCAATATATGAAATAGAGGGATATCCTGAGAGAGGTATCGTTGCGGTAAAAGAAGAAGGCAGTAGTACAGGTTTATTGGAGAACGTAACAGGTTTTAGTATTTATGTATGGTATGCAGGAAATGATCAACCTTCCCAATATCCTGATATTCCAGAGTCAAAGGTGAATCAGATTCGAGTTTATAAAGGAACGAAGTTAATTAATGAATGGGAAGGAAAAGATGTACAATCCTTTCTCGAACTCATGGGACAGCGGGGTGCTCATAACGAATTTCAGTTTGATAGGGTTCCACAATACACTGTACTATATCTCACTGATGGTTCGTTAGGTTACAACTATGGAATTCTGGAGAAGAATGGAGAGTTTGGGTTACCCCATATAGAAAGTAAATTACCTCAAGAGATAGGGTCTTACTTCAAGGAAGAAGACGTCGAATAAWTTGTCTTAAATAATTTAAATGATATGTGAAWATTAAATAAAACCGAGGAAGGAAGAGCGAGGATGCTTATAATTTACAAGGTGAAGCGAATATGTCTCCAATTGTGGGAATATTACACTCCGCTGTAAAAGAGAATAGCCAACGACTACAATTAATCACTGATGGCATGTCGCAAAAAGAAGTAGATTACAAGGGACCTAATAACAATTTTAATAGTACTGCCCAGTTAATAAAACATATCATGTATGTTGATCTGAATTGGGTTTATAGAATAAAGGAACAACCACCTCCTCAGTCATTAAAAGAACAATATGGCCCCATGATAGATGAAAGTAATAGGCTTTCGATGGTCAGTGGGATGTCTTTGAACACACTTATGTCAAATTATGAAGGTGTATTAAAAATGTTGAAAAATTCATGTACACAATTAACAGATGCTGATCTAAATAAAGTTGTCACTTTTGGACATGAAAATGAAAAGCAAGCAACCATACGTTGGGGATTATGGCATATGGCTGACCAATGCCGCTATCATCAAGCTCAAATTAATCAGCTTAGAAAGTGGTATATTGAAAGGAGTTTACTTATGATTAGAAATATAGATATTAGCAACAAAGAAATGGCCAAAAGTGTTCTAAATGTCCAAATCCCATCATACCAAGTTGAAGCTCAACTGATTAATTTTTTTGATTTACCACCATTAAGTGAAAATATTGAAAATCTTCAACAGAGTGGTGAGAATTTTTTTGGTTATTTTATCAATAACGAATTAGCAGGAGTTATATCTTATAAAATAGAAGACCAAACTTTGGACATTCATCGTTTAATGGTTGCCCCTAATCACTTTCGAAAAGGAATTGGAAGGACGCTATTACAGTTTATTGAAACGGTTGAAAATCATATTCATGTGATCATTGTTTCAACGGGTGCCAATAATAGCCCARCTAAAAAATTATATATGGACCAGGGATTTATAGAAATTGGAAAAATGGAAGTAACTGAAGGGTTATTCATGTCCAACTTTAAAAAGAAAATGTAGGAAATCTAATAAGCTATAATATCAGGGGTGATCCCATTTCCCTTTAATCAATGGGAACGATAGAGTCGTATTCACCTGTGATGGGAAGGTTTTGAAGAAATCGAATCGACTATAGGAAAAATAAGAAGGTGTTAGCAAAGGAATTAAGGTAAGGGATTCATTGAGCAATTAGTAATATCTTAGATGGCTACTAAGAGCTTACATTTTAATATCGGAACTTCCCCATCTAAAGGGAAAGAATCCTTCCACCACGGTTGTGGTAGAAGGACTGCTTTTATAAATGTTGTTCCGTCATTTCGTCGAAGAGTATTTCGATTTTTTCGATTTTTTGTCACTAGATATAGTKACAAAAACCGCGAAACTAGTGATCTGACAGTTTCAAAAGAGACTGACTGCGCGTGATCTCAATCCAACTCGATGCCAAATCAGATATTCGAGCATGAAGCAGTGTATGTTCCTTTCCCAGCTCACCGAGTCATTCCGGAATGAGATTGGTTTCAAACCCTCCAGATTCATGTACAGCGATACAATTGCTCGGCTTGCCGCTTCATCAGGCTGTCCGGTACAAGCTTGATAAGCGAGTTACGCACTGCCCGAAGGATAGGAGCCTCCAATTGAGCAACCTTACCGAACGTCCAAGATTGTTTCGATATATCAACAATTCTCTTCTTCCTTCGCTGATCATAGCGCCGGAATGCTTCACGATGATCAGATTCGCTTGCGATACATTCAGCGAGAACAACCGCATCCTCAATCGCTTGACAGGCCCCTTGCCCCATATTTGGCGTAATTGCGTGCGCCGCATCGCCGATGAAAGCAATGCGATCGGCATAAAATTGCTCCATGGGTTCGATATCCACAACATCGCGATGAATCATTCGATTGCTTGGCGTGCTCTCCAGTAGACTCGGAATGGGCTCGTGGTAATTTCGGAACCGTTCGTACAAGTCCTGAGGCGAATAGGCCGCCAATACGGGATCGTTGGCTTCCGCGTTCACCAGTGCATACCAGTACACTTGCCGATTCGGCAAATTTACGATTCCGAATCTTCCTTGCGCTCCCCACGTTTCAATAAACGTTCTATGCATGCCAGAAGTTTGATCCGTTTCAGCAATTCCGCGCCAGCACGTATAACCCGAATACCTGTACCTATTTTCAGGATAAATCGACTTGCGGATTGGGGAATGAATACCGTCGGCCGCGATTAAGAGCGCTCCTTCCACAGCACTGTGATCGTGGAAGTGAACCTTTACACATTCATTGCCGTGTTCAATCTTATCGCATTTCTTTCCCCATTTTACTGTTCCTGGCTTGAGTGCTTCTAATAAATGCCGATGAAGCTCGCTCCGATGAATGGCATACATCGATTGGTAACCGTTTGGAACGAGCATCTTTGTGATCAATCTCCCTTGATCCGTCRGCATATGAAATCCGTTGCTCTCGTAGCCTTCATCCATAATTTTCTCCGCGACCCCGAACGGACCCAGCGCTTGTAAGGCGTTAGGAGCGATAATAATCCCCGCTCCAACGACAGTCGGCTCTGGATTCCTTTCATAAACAATTGCCTCAAGCCCCAGCTTCTGCAGGGCAATGCCCACACATAGCCCGGCAATCCCTCCGCCTACAATGATAATCGGTATAGCCATGGCTCACCCTCCAATTTGAATTGAAGCAAGAAATACTAGGGACAGAACAGCGCATAATGGCACGTACAGGTATGTATCCATTTTTGCGAAAGTCGTTTCACGCTTTTTTCTTAAAAATGCCGAAATAATTAAACTCTCCGATCACCCTAAGCGCAAATATGGCCGCGCACACCCATGCGCCCGAACGAACGATATAAGAAGGGATAAGCGCTGTCATAAGACCGGCTTCCATAAGCAGCAGTAGAGCTGCCGAAGCAACTAATATCGCGACAAGCACTGTTGCAGCAATTCGTGGAGCAATGGCGCGGCTCCCGTCCTGCTCCGGGAGAACGGCTTTCAATCCCCGCTTGCCGCCGAATGCCCAATAGACATGCCATAGGCTGATGACGAATAAAAGACAAGCAGCAATTCCTACGAATACGATCGGCATGACTAAACCTCCCCTTTACAGCAGATGCCATTCCAGACGACATCCAGATGTTTCTCGAACCGATCGACGATGCTTGAGCTATCGGCGTTATGCAGGGTCCATGTCATCATTGTRTGGAAATAGGCACCGACCACTGCAGAAGCAATAAGCTCCGTCTCCTGTTTGCTGTGCAGCCTTCCGATTTGCTTCGCCTCGTTGATCAAATCCATCAGCATATGCTGCAGTTTTCTGACGCTATTGGATTCCATCTCGGCGAGGAATGCCGAGCGAACGAGTTCGCCGACGACCAGCTTCATCAGATCACCCTCCTCGCTGTATCGCTTGAGCAATCCACCGAGCAGAGCGCTAATTTTTGTTTTCGGATCTCCGATCTCGCGATACCTCTCCGAGCTCTGATCCAGTAGTTGGAGCTGCGATTCGCCGAGATACAATAAGATTTCTTCCTTTTTCGAAAAATAATTAAAAAACGTTCCTTTCGCAATGCCGCAAGCCGCCGCGATTTCTTGAACGGTAACCCCCTCATAGCCTTTCTCTTTAAACAACTGGATCGCCAGCATAAAAATATGTTCCTTTGTATCTTGTTTTCGAGTCTCTCTGAGCATGGACTCACTCCTTCATGTATGACTTTGATCATATAATGACCACGGTCATAATATGACTATGGTCATTATGATATATCGGAGCGGTCGCCGTCTATCCATCTCATTGAAGATGATCGCTCAAAAGAGTAAGTAAAGCTACAGCAACATTACTTCAACCTTAATGGAAGACAGTGAACAGAAAAAGAAGTGTCTTTGGAGATTGATATACGATTAACAGATAATAGGGCATCCAAGGGGTGCTCTATTAAATTGCCTATTTATTATGTTGATTGTTATCATCCTCTACGACGATGTGATATTTCTCTTTATTCTGAATGCGAGATCCAGATTTCGCTCTATAGATGTTACGGTGAACCGTATCATAAATAGAGTGAAATTTTTATAAAAGATGGGGCTGTCCCAAAGGTCTGATGTCCATATCTATCGAAAATAGAGGGGATTTGTACAAATAAGCGATTGTATGTCCATAAGAAAGTCTATGCTCATGGGTGCTAATGTGGAAAGGCGCTTATTAATCGGCTTTGTTGAATGTCAGGAATCGAACGCAACTGGTTAACAGCTACTTGAAAAAAACATAATGATTATAATCAGACAAGATTTCTCTTAGGAGAGAGCTTGTCTTCTTTTTTTTGTCTGTGAGGAGAATGAAAGTATACCCGAATTCGACTATGTTGCTACGTTCGGATAATAGAATGTGCGAAGGCAAGAGGGTAAGATTAAGAATCAAAGTATTTTAAAATGGATGAAACTGGGTAATGAAGTGGTTGGTGTTGATTCATGTAGCGACCATTTCATTTATTAATACGTCTCGTGAACAGGGGATTGTATCAGGACGAGGAAACAATCCCTTGTTCCGGATGGTTTGTCCTAGAGAGCTGAAACGGTAAAGTAGCTTAGATACTAAAACGATAAAGGAGGAAAAGTAGTAATGACATTTCATTATTGGAATAAACGGGTAATTGTATTTCTTGTTGTGTTTGCCATGGTGTTTGGACATTTTCCGAGTTGGGTAAATCCTGAAGGGACCCACGCTCAAGCAGCAGTAGTTTTTGCTGGAGGGGAAGGAACGAATCAAGATCCATATCAAATTGCGACAGCAGACCAGATAAATGAAGTACGGAATTATCTGGATAGTCATTTTGTTTTGATAAATGATATTGATTTAATTGCTTATGATAGCAACAATTCATGGCAACCGATAGGTTCTGAAACAACAACAGAATTTTCAGGACATTTTGATGGGAATCATTTTAAGATATCAAATTTGTATGTTGATAATAATGATGCTGATGAAAACGGAGGGCTGTTTTGGAACGCTAGTAATTCGAGCAGCATACGAAATCTAGTGTTGGAAAATGTAAATGTAAAGGGTGGAGATAGCGTAGGTGCCCTAGTAGGCAATTATTATGGGGATGGAGTTATTGAAAATATTACAGTTACAGGAGTAGTATCAGGGTCAGGGGATTGGATAGGTGGAGTAATAGGCTACAATGAAGGCAATACGACCATCACTAATGTTAACTTTGATGGAACCGTAAAGGGCAGCGGATCAGTAGGTGGAATAATAGGCTTTAATCAACAATCTACCATCACTAATGCTACCTTTGATGGAAGCGTAGAGGGTGAGGGAGTAGTAGGAGGCCTAGTAGGCTTTCATTTTTTAAGTGATATTAGTAATAGCATTTCACGAGCATCAGTGACTAGTATTGCCGAAGCAGGTGGCTTAGTTGGAAGGAGTCAGGAGGGAATTATTGATTTTTCTTATGCTACTGGTAATGTAACTGGCATAGAGGACACATTTACTGGTAAAAATTATGCCACCGAGAGCACAGGCGGCTTAGTAGGTAGAAATAATGAGGGTACTATCTCTAATAGCTACGCAACAGGACGTGTGAATGGAGATAAATTTGTTGGTGGTCTAGTAGGTTATAATGTTCAAGGAACAGTTGAACTTAGCTATTCGAGAGGACATGTAACCGGAAATGTAAAAGTAGGCGGGTTAGTCGGTACCAATGAAGATGGCAATATTGCCGATAGTTATTATGATACCGATACTTCAAAACAATCCGATAAAAACGGTATAGGACTTCCTTCTCTATCAATGAAAAATAACGATACGTACGTAGGTTGGGATTTTGTAGGGGTATGCCGTTAAAGATTCATGCTGACGAGTGAGATAGCGTAAATTCATGAGATGCTGACCCCGTTTTTTGATGGGTTCAAACTCTTCTTTATAGAACAGCGCCCCAAGTTGATAGGCATCAGCAGCATCCGTCTTGACCCGTCTCAAATTAGTTTTCTTGGCTTCATATGAGATTAACGGATTAATGACGATGTACAGATACTGGTGCTCATCCAGAAACTGAACAACAGGGCTATGATAATGGCCTGTTGCCTCCATTACAATGCAAGGGCTCATCCCTGCAGCTGATTCCACTGCTCGAACAT
>NZ_JBFUHJ010000282.1:0-7280 GCF_056402455.1 Paenibacillus sp. P4_A7
GTGTGGAGATATTACCGTTCGTCCAATCATGACAGTAGAAAATTCTCGAATGGCGAAAGGTCCAAGGCCAGCTGACTAAGTGGATTTATGAAAAACCACACTACTTAATTAAAATATATGGCTCCTCGTCGTTTCCGAGGAACCATCTATTAATTTTTTGAAATTTAATTTATGTTTGTCTATCCCCTACATGATCCTCTTTAAAAATCATACTCCGCATCTTTTGCCCGGCGAATGCCTGAGTATGCATCCACAAGCAGTACTGTGTCTTCCACTAAACGCTCCATCCGGAAAATAACATCATCGTTGATAATTTCTTTTCTTTGAAAATCCTTTTCTTCGATAAATACATACGTTGGGACGATATGCGCCTTCATATAGGATAATATCGGTTTTAACTGCTGTTCTACCATCAAATAATGCTTCGCTGTTCCAGCTGTGACAAGCATACTCACTACTTTATCTCGGAATGCGTTAACTGGCAGAAGATCGAAAATGTTTTTTAATGTCGCTGGAATTGAGGCTTGGAATGTCGGAGTGCCGATAATAATCGCATCTGCCGCCATAATTGTTTCCGTTACATATTTTGTATCCCCTTCATATTCCCAATAATTACGCCCATCACTAAACACCATTTTGTATTCCGCTAAGTCTAGTAAGGTGATTTCTGCATCAGGATATTTTTCTTTTGCGATTTTTAAAGTGCGTTCCATAGCTGTTCGTGTTTTAGAGCCAACATTTGAGCCTGCTATTCCAATGATTTTCATCCTAATCACTCCTTATTTTGTAGTGGTATGTTTCTTAATCGCCGGCATGATATCTGTAGCAATCAACTCTATATTTTTCGCGATCTTATCAAATGGAACGCCGCCAAAATCGATTTGTGCCATAAAACGCTGTTGACCAAATAATTCGTACTGGTAGAGCATCTTTTCGATGATTTGTTGCGGGCTGCCAATCATCAACGCATCACGGTAATCTGTAGATTGCGCAAATTGTTGTTTTGGATAGCCGCCTCCTCGCAAAGCTTGCATACCAGAATTAGCATGCGGATAATATTGACGAAGCGCGTCTTGTGTTGTTTCAGCTGTATAAAATAAACTCGTTGTTGCGATTGGTAATGTTGCTGGATCAAAACCACTGCTCGCTGCTGCCTCACGATAAGCATCAACCGAAATCTTAAAGCTGCTTGAAGGACCGCCAAGTGTTGTCAGCATCATCGGAACACCAGCATATCCAGCCTTAATCGCACTAGCGGGTGGTCCGCCCACTGCACGCCAAATTGGCATATGGCCGTTTTGAGGCTGAGGCAAAATGGATGCATTCTGTAACGGAGCACGGAATTCGCCTTCCCATGTCACTTTTTCCTCATTGTTTAACTTCATGAGTAGTTCTAATTTTTCTTCAAATAACTCTTCATAATCACGCACATCATAGCCCAGTAAGCTATATGCTCCTACACGTGAACCGCGCCCAGCCACAATTTCAGCCCGGCCTTTGGAAATCAAATCGATTGTTGCAAAGTCCTCATACACACGAACCGGATCGGAAGTACTCAAGACGGTTGCCGAGCTGGCAATTTTAATATTTTTTGTAGCCTGTGCTATAGCTCCTAAAATGACGGTATGTGCTTGTGTTATGAAATGCATTTGATGACTTTCACCAACTGCAAATACATCAAGTCCAGCCTCATCAGCCAGCTTACTAGCGTCAATTAATTCATGAATACGTTGTTCAGCGCTAATAAATGTGCCAGTATGCGGATCAGGTAAATGATCTCCGATCGAATATAGTCCAAATTCTATCCCGTTGTTTTTATGAATACGATATTTTTCCAACATTACGATCTCCTTTTTCAATCAATTGGTGTTAATTTGGCTTCAATTTCTGCACGTCGTTCTTCTAAAAATGGTGGTAAATCTAATGCTTTACCGAGCTCATCGACCGTTGAGTCTTTAGTGAAACCAGGACCATCAGTCGCAATTTCGAATAAGACCCCATTTGATTCTCGGAAATATAAGCTTTGGAAATAATAACGATCGACAATACCTGATGTGTTGAAGCCGCGTTCCTTCACAACCCCATCCCAATAGCGCAGCTCATCTTCGTTTCTAACACGGATTGCTAAGTGATGAATACTGCCTTTACCAGGCTTCTCACTCGGCCCATCCTGCTGTTTAACAACTATCTCTCCAAATGACTGACCAGCAACAGACTGATAAATCGCTTCGGAATCCGAACGAGATACTTCTATATAACCAAACATGTCCTTTAATGTATTTGCTAAGCGATCTAAGTGTCGAACCGTTATTTCCACAGTACCCATTCCTAAAATGCGATGCTTTTGCTCGACTACGGATTCATCCCATGCTGACCAATTTTCGGGAACCTCTTCACCATTATTATTTAACAAAATCATTCGTAAGCCTTCTTGATCTTCAAAATGCAAAGCATCTCGGCCAGCATATCTGGTAATCTCACCATGCTTTACTTCTAACTGCTCGAAACGTTCTTTCCAAAATGTAAGACTTTCATATGACGGAACTAATAAGCCAATCTGTGTAATTGCATTTGTGCCACGAACTGTACTTCCTGCCATCGGCATTTCAAAAAACGACAGTTCCGTTCCTGCACTACCTGTTAAATCTCCGTAAAACAGATGATACATAAAAGGATTATCCTGATTAACAGTTTTCTTCACCCTTCTTAGCCCTAGTACTTTTTGATAAAACTGATTATTTATCTGTCCGTTTTTTGTCAACATCGAAATATGATGATGTCCAGGAATTGTATGCATTGTATTACCTCCTTTTTATAACTTGACTAGTCAAATGATGAGGCAAAAAAAATTACACAGGCGGTAATTCTTTGTTTTGGCTATGTTTATGAACACGTGTCATCAATGTGTATAGTGTTCTTTGTTCTTCTTCGTTTAATACATCTTCAAAAAAAGAGGTTTGAAATGCAAGCTGTTCAGGCATCGCTTGATCTAAAATAAGCTCTGCTTTTTCAGTAAGGCTTATTGTTTTTGTCTTCCAGTCTTGCTTACGTACAATAAATTTCTCTTTCTCAAGGCGTACGAGCATGCGTGAAATACCACCTTGCGTAACCGTTACTTTTTCGGCTAACTCCATTTGTGTGAGCGGCTGATAGGTACGGATTTGCATGAGTGCATCAAATTGAGCAGTAGTTAAATTAAATCGTTTTAAAAAGTCATTCGACATCTGGTTACTTTGGTTCGTAAAACGCATCAAACGTAACCAGATTAGTGAGCCTAACGTATTATTACGCATTTCGTTTCCCCCTCCGTACCCTTGCCATCACTTTACTACTCAATTGATAAAATAGCAAGTGGAAAATTTCATGTTTAAATCACCATCCTGGTGAAAACGGATATAGATTTCCATTCAAACTGAATGAGGCTTGTCCCGTTTCTTCCGATACAATAATGACAAGAGCATCGCATAGTTCTGATAATCCAAGTCCTGCGCGATGTCTAGTTCCTAGCTTTTTCTGTTCCGTTTCCCTTTGAGTTAACGGTAGTACACTTGCTGCGGAAATGATCTTATCACCTTGGATTACGACTGCACCGTCGTGCAACGGTCCACCAGGTGTGAAGATAGATTCTAACAGCGAATGTGTAAGCATCGCAGATACAGGTACTCCAGGTGTAATAAAACGATCGAGTTGATCTGATCTTTGTACGACGAGAAGTGCTCCATTTCGCCGCTGTGATAAATGGGCAATGGCTTGAGATAATTCGTTATATTTAGCTGTATAGGGCGAAAGATAACATTTTAAGTAAAAGGTCGAAGCGAGTGATTCTGTCGCTACAAATTGTTCCTTCATAGAATGGAACTCATTTAACAAACAATTTCCAGCATCGTGATCTAATCCGTTAATCAAAGCTTTAGTCGATAAACTTATTTGTAGAAGTCTATTCTTTACTTCAACTTTCATTGGAGAGAAATCACATTTAATTTCATCCATACTTCCACCCCACTCAAAGACAACAGATTTCTTATAAATACTCCTTCTATTTTGCTTTGCTTCCCTTTTTTTATACGTTGTCAGTTGTAAAACATCCAAGCGCGGAGAGATTCTTTACCATTCAGCTGCACATAAAAAAGCCCGCAGACTATGCGGACTCAGAAAAAATAAGTATATTACCCAAAATGATTTATAGCTTGCACAGGTTTGCCACTTAGACTGTTTTCAAACATGTCTATTATGATCAAGAAATGTTCAGCTTCACGGAACACATGATCTGCTAATAACGGATGAATTATGCTTTTAATTCGGCATTGTTCAATTAATTCACGCGCTGTTCTCTTAAAGTCACGTAGTGATTTTACTGAAACTTTATTCTGATCTAGGAATTGGTCAAGAAGAGGTTTAGTCTGCGATTGTGGTCGCATGGATTCCAAATCTTTTGCTTGGAATAACAACTGGTCGAATTCTTGACTGAAGTTATTTGCTTGTTCTACTAACTTCCGTTCGGAAGGATCAAGTAAATGGCTAATAAATTTGGCATGGTCAGCCATTATTCTTAGGAAAAATACGTTCTCGTCTATTATGGCATCAGGTAGTGGTTCTAACCTGCCCAGATTTAATTCCGTTAACCGATTTCTGAAATAATTGGCCTCCCTGCTCACATGATCAACTAACAAGGGGAAATTGTTGGCTCCGGGAAGCTGGCACGTCAGTATCAAACCAAGAATTTTTCGCTTGAAGGCCCATATATAAGTAACTGCTATATGGACTTCCTCATTAAACCTTTTAATCACATTAGGATCTGTACCAAAAGTAAAAGCATTGGCTCTATTTTCGATTTTTTCAAAGATTGCATAAAATTGATTAGCCTCATTAATTAATTGCGTATCCTCACAACGGAATCCCAATTTAAGAAATAAAGAATGCTCCTTCATGATCCGCGACCAAAACCTGACTTCTTCTAAAGATCGTACGACAAACTCATCCGACATTAACAACTCCTCCCTTATTATTCACTCACCTTCCTACCATATGAGTGAGTACTTGGTCATATACCCGAATAAATTTTTCATGATACGACAAATCAAAAAAGCACGAGAAAAGAGTAGTCTCTTTTAACTCGTGCCGCCCGTATACCGGTAACATGTATAAAGTCGGACATATTTGGCTGCATATCATTTTATGATATTATAGTTTATTACAGAAATTCATTTATTTAGCGATTAATACGCAACTGTACGACAACAGCTGCATGATCCGAAGGGTAACGGACCGCATGATTGTTGATCTTCCAAGCCTTCTCTGAATGAAGCATCGATCCATGCGCATATACAAAATCAATGCGATCACCGATGCATCCCTCCTGCTCGAACGCCGGCCAAGTAACGGATTGATCAGCCGTTGGGTCAGGATTAATTTCGCGATAGGTATCACGATACCCCGCCTGCTCTAAAGCAATCGACTGTGGAAATGGGAATGTATATCCGTTATGCAATGAACGTGTTTCTTCCGTCCAATCAAAGTGCGAACCGCTATTGAAATCTCCGCAAAGCAGTAAAGGTTCTTCTTCTGAATTAGCTGCCAGTGGCTCCAACTCCTGCATTATTTCGAGCAACTCCTTCATCCGCTCCTGTTCGCCCTCTAGCAGCTGCTCCAGACTGCGACCGGACTCTCTGTACAATTCACCCCAATAGTCTCCCAAATAATGCAACCAGATTGAGAAAACATTGACATATAGCCCTTTTTCTAGCTTCAAACGTGCACCACCACTGTGGAACGGTTGATAAACGGGATAAGTCTCCTCAATCGGGAATCGACTCATGATTGATAAATTCGAGCTTCTCAAGTAAAAGTAAAAGCCGAGTGCATCTGCAATGATTGGGCCTGAGCCGTATGTTTCTTGCAAGCTGATGATGTCTGCATCACTATCGCGAATGACGTCAATAACACGCTTTACTCCAATTTCTGCACCCATTTCACGACCGCCGTTCCAAATATTGAACGTCATTACGTTCAATATTGACGTGTTGCTATCCAGCTGTGGCGGATGTGCCTTCTCCCGGTGAATACTGTAAAAGTGGCCAATTTCATCAGCTGTCAATGACCGGTCCTCGATCCACAACTCATCAATCCAACCAGGGAACGTTTCTCGCTCTGAACCATCCTTCGATTCTCCACCAATCCATAGTGTATCCGCTTGATTCCAATCTGGTTGAAGCCGCACACTGTAAATAGCCATATTTACACCGTCATAATAGAGACGCACTTCCTGATTCTCGGTAGAATAAGTAAAGGATAACTGATGCCATAGTCCATCACGAATTGGTTGGCGGGCAAAAGTAGGCTCATATGTATAGGATTCCTCACCTAACGCTTTCCAGTACCATGCTCCATTTTGCTGCATTCCTAATTTCCAGCCAGTCTCTCGTTCGTCTGCACCACTGCAGCTAGCAGACAGTATTTCAAAAGACTTGCTTCCAAATCCGCTATCTGCCTCTCCTTTAATCCATAAGCTTACGCTGAAATCGCCCGGATGCTCCTGCAGTGGATTAGCAACTGAAACAGCCTTTCGCAGCACAGCAGTTCCGCTGAGATGGATTGCCTGTCCATTCATTCCCTCGCATTTTTCTACCTCTGTAGCCTCGTATGTTATACGCCATCGAGGCGTTAACCTAACGCCACTAGGATGATTTCCCTCCACATCCAATCACCTCTTTCCGATTCGATTTTATGTATCGTCCCATTACACTACATGAAAAGCAGCCAATTGATGAATTAGTGGTACATCTACTGCTTCATCTACAATCAGTCTTAAAGAAGACGCTTCCAAAGTATCCATACGCACAATACGCTTATGACCAATCGATTGACCATGAACAATTGGCTGCCAAAGCCCATTAACGAGTGCTTCAAGTCGATAGCTGCGAATCCGTTCACCTTCAGCTATGCGTTCCATAATAACAACATGATTAACTGCCGTTGGCTCTGGGAATGTAAGCTCCACAATTTCACCTTCTCCGCTTGTTACCGCATGTGGAGTACCGAACCTTCTTGCAATTTCTTGACCAAACTCTGTAAACTGCTTTATATCGGCATCAGGTACAAGTCCTCGATTATCAATAACCATCCCAATCAGTAAGTTTGTATTGCTGCCAAATGAGTTATAATAACATTCCACTAATTCCTCGACTGGATAGAGCAGGTGATCTTCACCTTCCATCCAGAACCATTGATTCGGCTTACGATTTGGCATGTCAGCTTCACCAGGCGCCCACACGGAACCATTG
>NZ_JBFUHJ010000283.1:0-7252 GCF_056402455.1 Paenibacillus sp. P4_A7
GAACGTACCCTTCCGTTCATTTGGGAATAGCTCACATGTATTAGTATGCGAAAACTCCTCTTTTCTCAACCACGAACTACAAAGTGACAAACGACTGTTGAAATCTTCCTATAAAAAAAGATTACCATAACTTAACGTCCATCTCCAGCAGACTGAGAAAATAAACCTAGCTATTTGTCCCAAAAACAAGGAAACGCCGTCCCAAATGGGCAATGTCATTTAGTTAAGGCGCAGGTCCAAATATCAAGAAAAAGAGCAGGTTATCGAAAAAGATAGCCCGCTCTTTTTTTGTACGAAAAAGAGAAATAAGACTTGACAAGTAGGTATAAATGTGAGGCGAAGCCCCTTGAAAAACGAGGAGGTTWCGCCAATGAATGAGTACGCAAATTCGCTAAAACAAACGCTGACATCCCTCATACGAGAAATGTCAGCCGMACCAGCRCCTTATGTCAAAAACCCTGAAAAAGATTTTACCCGAWAGAAAAAGCTTCCCTTTGAAACGGTCATGCAGCTCCTGATCTCTATGGGTGGCAACAGCTTATACAAGGAGATCTTGGAATCACAAGGCTATGATGTAAATACCGCAACCACTTCTGCTTTTGTCCAGCAGAGAAATAAAATCCTGCCGTCTGCTGTGGAATGCTTGTTTCACAAATTTACGCAATCGCATACGGATATTAAGGACTACCGAGGGTATCGATTAATTGCCATTGACGGTTCTGATTTGCATATCCCAACGGACCCTGCGGACACRGAMACYTAYWTTCAAAGYCAACCSAACACGAAAGGCTATAACCTTCTKCATTTGAACGCRGCCTATGACCTCTGCAACAGACTGTACGTAGATTCCAATGTTCAGCCGCGAAGGTTGCGTAACGAGGGAAGGGCGCTGGCTGCTATGGTCGACCGTTCCCCCATCAAGGGCAAAACCATTGTTATTGCCGATCGAGGTTATGAAAGTTACAACAATTTCGCGCATATTGAACGCAAAGGATGGAATTATGTCATACGGGTAAAGGATTTGGATTCGAGTGGTATTCTTTCGGGCTTGTGTTTGCCCTCTGGCGGAGAATTTGATCGAAACATTCATCTGACACTCACCAAAAAACAAACAAAAGCGATCAAGGCTCAGCCCGAGATTTACAAGTACGTCCCTTCCTCGTCAACCTTTGATTTTTTAGATTTGCATGAGAACTTTTTTCACCCGATTTCCTTTCGGGTTGTTCGTTTCGTCCTGCCGAGTGGAACTTATGAAACCGTCATTACGAATCTTTCTGCCGATGATTTCCCACCCGAGGAACTCAAGTCCATTTATAACATGCGCTGGGGCATTGAAACCTCTTTTAGAGCTTTAAAATACACTGTTGGTCTGACGAGTTTTCACGCGAAGAGACGAGAGTCCATCATCCAAGAGATTTTTGCAAGAATGATTATGTACAATTTCGCTGAAATGATGACCTCGCACGTCGTCATTTCCCAAATGGATAAACGGCACCAATACCAAGTTAATTTCACGGTCGCCGTTCACGTTTGTAGACATTTTCTGCGCTCAAAAGGTGATGAACCCTTGCCTAATGTTGAAGCACTGATTCGCAAAAACATTTTGCCGATTCGACCCGTTCGCAAAGGGCAGCAGAATACGCGCAAAATCCGCTGGAAATCAGTCGTGAGCTTCGTCTATAGAGTAGCATAATTCGTTTCACATGAACATTTTTTAAAGCGGACACTCCATCCGCTTTGTTTGCTATGCGCTTTTTCTTTGCTTTCCCCAAAAAAACAAACGGCACAGGACTTTTCCCATGCCGTTTCGGATTTCATTTTTATTCCTGTTCTTGTCTTTGAGCTAAACTAAATGACATTGCCCTTTTGGGTGCCCTTGTGTTTCGGAGAAGCTAAGCCCGGCGAGCCATGGAGAGGAAAGCACACATTCCATCGCCGCCTATCTACTAAGTCACTTCACGAGTTATTCAGCTCATTTCAGTTCCTACATCTACACTTGTTTAAACTCAATCCAGTCAATCTGCAAGCCTGGTTTGATGAATTCCAATTTCAATTCATAAAGGCCTGCTTCCAGCTCGATTTTCACAAGCTTTTGTTTGACCCATTTGCCTTCCGTTCCATTCGTTTGAATGGTCGTCATCAATTGATCGTTCAAAGTCACATTACATGCGCTTTGAGCGAGTTCAGGTTCCGGAGACATGATGTTGACAATGATCCGGTATTGTCCGGCTTGATCAACTTGCATAAAGGTCGAGCCATTTGCAGCAGGTTTAACCTGTRCATTTTGGGAAATTACTTGTGCATGCTCCGGAGAAAGTGATGTATTTGACTTAAATGCATCAACTGTTTCTACAATCTCCTGTTTTCTTGAGAATACCGGTGCTTGCATAATAAACTCACAAATGTTCATAGCGGAGCGCTGAAGCTCACCGCGGGTTATGGAACCATCCGCAAGCGACTCGATGGTATTGTCATCCCAGCCATTGATTTCCGCTCCATAGTTAGGAACAACCATATACAGATCATTTTGTGCACGAACCATCCAGTTCGTATATCTACGATCGGCTGCCCCACCATGGACAACATCGTTCATGATAGCCCACCAGTCCGTCATAACAATACCTTTAAAGCCCCACTCACCGCGAAGCACAGTCGTATTCATATCATAGTTAGAAGCCGCCCAATGCCCGTTGATAGGGTTATAGGAGGTCATAATCGAATTCGCTCCGCCTTGCTTCACCGCGATTTCAAAGCCTTTCAGATAAATCTCACGAAGGGCGCGTTCGGAAACGATAGCATCTACTTTACTGCGATGCTTTTCCTGATTGTTGCAGGCAAAATGCTTCAGCGTGGCGTTAGAGCCGCCTTTCATTATTCCTCGCGTGCATGCTGCTGCGAATGCCCCAGAAATAAGCGGATCTTCTGAGAAATACTCGAAGTTACGTCCATTAAGAGGACTGCGACGAATATTCAAACCAGGTCCAAGCAAGGTGTCCACGTTGTTGCTTAATAATTCCTGACCTTCCAAGACATACAGTTCCTCAACCAGTTCCGCATTCCAAGTTGCTGCAAGCAAGGTTCCAATTGCAACCTGAGTCGCCTTCTGCCCGCTATCCATCCGAATTCCAGACGGTCCATCGGCCGTACAAGCAACTGGAATTCCGTAATTGAACAAGCTATCGCTTACTCCACCGAAAGCCGAAGCCGTACCCGGTGTAACTAACGGACTGCTCATGCCTTCACCTCTGACGATCGCAGCCAAATCTTGATCGCTGAGTTGGGCAATAAAAGCTTCCATACTAGCTTTTTGGTCATAAACATCTCTTAATTTATAGCCTTGGTTACCTGTTTGCTCCAACGATTCGGGAAGGTTCTTCTCAATCCGTTCCGCTAAAGAAATCTTTCGCTTCGAAACCTCTACATAAATGAGTTCATACGAGCCATCTTCCTTACGAGCACCCGGCTTCATTCTTGTAAAGTCTTCTGTCGGTGCCAACGCCTCTTGCAACTGCTCTACCACTTGAAGAGTTTCTACAACGTAACCGTTTTGTCCTTGGACGATTACTTCCGCCAAGTTTTTGACACTAGTTCCTACATAAAGGTGATACGTACCAGCTTCCAGCACGTAAGCGGAAGGATGTCCCGTCACGCCGGCGTCATCATAGGAAGCCATAGAATGAACAGGGAAGCTAACGGTAAGACGCTGCGATTCACCTGCTTGAAGGACTTTTGTCTTCCCGAATGCCACCAAAGCTTTAGCCGGCTGTCCCAGCTTTCCTTGCGGCGCTTCGTAGTAAACCTGTACAACCTCTTTACCTGCATAAGCGGTTCCTGTATTTGTTACATTTACATCCATTTCAACAAATACTTCGCCATCAATAGTAGTCAGTTTGGCTTCCTCTGACTCGATTTTAAATGTGGTATAAGATAAACCATAGCCAAATTCAAACTGAACATTTTTCGGGCAAAAAGTCTCAAAATATCGATAGCCGACATAGATATCTTCTTGATAAAAGTTTTTAAACTCATTGCCATAATTGCGGGTTGATGGATAATCATCAATAGAATAAGCAATGGTATCAGTTAATTTACCGCTCGGCGTAACCTCTCCTGCCAGCACGTCAGCAATCGCGTTGCCACCTTCCATACCGCCCTGCCAAGAATAAATAGCACTCGTAATCGGGTGCACGAAACTTTCGTCGTTCATCCAGCTCATATCAATAATGTTGGAAACATTCAGCACAACGACAGTTTGATCAAAATAAGCCGTAACCTGCTTCAGCATAGCTTTCTCATCAGCTGTTAATTGGTAGCTTCCCGACGCGTCCGCATTATCCTGGTCTTCTCCCGCCGTACGTCCGATTACAATGATCGCCTTGCTTGATTTGCTTCTTGCCTGAGACACCAGCTCATCGGTTAAAGGCATTTCCTTTTGGTGCCATGGCTCTGCAGCCCATCCGCCTCCACCATTATCAAATGGATTTTGTTCTATCCACTTCTCATAGACAGCCGCCAGCTCTTCGTTGACGATAAGGTTCGTTTTACTACGCAGACCATCCAATAAATTAGTTGTATAGGTAACATGAACACTACCGCCCGATCCTGTACCGCTGCGATAGTAATTGACTTGAGTTCTTCCAAAAACTGAAACATTTTCACCGTTTCGAAGCGGTAGTACTTGTCTATCATTCTTTAACAGAACCGCACCTTCAGCGGCTACCGTCCGGCTAAATTCAGCAAAACCTTCTAGTGGAACTCCGAGACTCTGTGTCATTTTGTTTCCTCCTGATTGTCATTTGCACACATGTTGCTGGTTCTYTAGAAAGGGAACTCGTCTCTTTTGAGACTTCTAGCTTTTCGCAAACCCATGCATGTCACCTATAATGTCATTTAAAGAATAAGAGATATCCTATTATTATACAAGCGTCGCTTCTAAAAAAAAACACAACCCATACAAACACAAAAATCGCAGCCTACACATAATTTTTTTAATCCCTCAACACTTTTAAAGGAGAAACGTTATATCAAGTGTAATTAGAAAATGATGGGAGAGTGGAACTTATGGAAAACGTGCAGCAAACAGAGATTCAAGGAAGAGTTATTGAAAATAATGGGCTTCTTGATTGGACTAGTGTGAAACCCGAAGATTTGGCCGATGTTACATCCATCGAAAATAATGGACTTATTATTGCTTCAGAATCGTTAAGTAGTACTTTAAATCGAATTCCTCAACAAAATAACGGATGCATTTGTTTAGTTCCTCACACGACAGGAAAAGTGGTATTCTTGTCCGGGAATGTTTCCTTGGGAGGAGAGTATTTTGCCAACAGTAATGGTACTCCTGAGGACATATTGGTTATTGCCGGGCAGGCCATCATTACTTCGGCGGTGGCAAAGATCGGCTTCCAAGATATTGTCGTAGCTGGAGAACTGATTTTGCCAAAAGGTAGCGAAGTTGTTCTAGGAAGTGCCCTATCGCGAATACTTGGTGAAGTCATTTATTATTCGAATACGACCAACGTGAGATTATTTATAGGAAATGATACGTTCTCCAATAGCTTCTTCGACTTTATCGAAGACAAGATAACCATGGTGCTAATCGGAAGTTTTGAAATGGACGATGATGTTCAAATCGAGTCGATTAGGAGTAAAGTTTCCGAAATAATCTTGAAAGGCGATTTAACAGCTTCCAAATCAATAGTACCTCTGCTCCAGTATCTCGCTACCTCTAAAAAAGGAACTATTAACACGAGAGAAAATGACTGAGAAACAACAGCATATAATGGTGAAGCCTGAGGAGTTGTTTCAGCAATTATATCGTACGCATTCGCGAAAACTGTATTCCTATTTGCTAGGGCGAACGGGGAGTCAGGAAACGGCGGCGGATTTGGTGCAGGACGTGTTTATGAAAATATGGAATCGGATAGATATGGTTGAGCGTATTCCAGAGGATCAACGACTGTATTGGATATTTACTGTTGCTACCAATCAGGTAAAGGACTATTATCGAAAGTCGCAAAGCCTTAAGCAAGCTGTAACCAAAATGCAACTGTATACCTTCCCGAACTCGAATGGCGACTTATCTCAATTACTAGCTGGTCGTGAGCAATTTCACGAGCTAGAATCAGCCGTTCGCGAACTCCCCGAGGAGCTTCGTTCCATATTGCTAATGAAGGCGGTTGGCGGTATGAAAAGCGGCGAAATCGGTACAGCACTCGGGCTGCCTGCAGGCACAGTGCGCTATAAAATACTGCTAGCACGCCGCAAGCTAGCCGAAGCGCTCGGCATGTTGAACAACAAGAAGTCTGCGGAAAGGCAGGAGAAGGTATGAACAATCATGAGTCAGAGTTGCTGCTGTCAGCCGATGTCGAGCAACAGCTGGATGAATTACTGGATACCTGGGCTGTTCATATCCAGCTTTCTTCACAGCTAGAGGAAGAAATGAATCCTCATATGTTTACCATTTCCAACGAACTTAGCAACAAGTGGTGGCATTCGTTATTCAATCAATTCCCGCTCAAAAATACAGGTTCGTTCACTTCTTCCTCATTCTCATCTTATTATGTTAATCGTACTGGGTAAATCCTATAATCAAGTAGAAAGGGACTGCCTCGGCAGTCCCTTTTTTTTAGCCTCAATAGAGCGTGATCTGAACTACGACTGCCCGAGTAAAGTGTAAGGATACCCGTATCTTCTACATCTCGTAAAACAATATTTTTCAGTTTATATTCCTGTCCTAGATCGATATAGGTAGATGTCGTACCTGAGGTCTTCCATGTGCTAGTAGGTGCTCCGCCAGAACCTGACAGCGGATTTCCCGCATCCCCCTTTTGAGTTCATTGTTTTAAATTCCAACTAATTAATTATCCGTCAGTAAATAAAGCTTCGTCTCTCCAGCCTCCAGATTAACGACAAGTTCTCCTTGCTCGATTACATGCTCAGAGGAGTCAAAGCACTCTATCGCCTTAGTAAAGTCCTTGTTAGGCAAAGTAAATCGATAGGTTCCTCCTTGTTGAGCTTGAACACCAATTAAGCGGTTATTTGCAAATATAGGATCATACGAATCCACGTAAAGATGAACTTTCGCTTTTTGAGCCATCACTCTTAATAATTCAGCAGGAATAGGTCCGAGTCCAGAAAAAAAGTGCGGCGCTCCTGCTATAGTCTTGCTTGCGATAGCGGCCTGGTGATTTCCCGCGTAGGTTCCCCACACGTTTGCTTCTAAGTCTGAAATATTCAAAATCGGATAAAC
>NZ_JBFUHJ010000284.1:0-7246 GCF_056402455.1 Paenibacillus sp. P4_A7
ATCAATTACCGCTTGCAATATCGCTTTCATCAATTACCGCTTGCAATATCGCTTTCTTACCTACTGGATACTGACCGATTCCAGCTCCTTCTACCGCTGCATCATGCGATGCTTGCGTACTCGCAATTAGCGCTTGCAATGCCGCTTTATCTACGACAATAATTAGAATCGTGTAAGCTGAACCATTGTTCACGGTTGTTTCGATTCCGTTCGCACCCGAGACAGCTACGTCGGTCAAGAAAACGGAGCTGATTACGTTTTGACCAACCGCTTTAACCTTGAAATGAAGTTTCAACCATGGGGTCGCGTCCGTTACTGCACTGCCAGCTCCCGCACTTGCCATAAGGAGACGTAGTTGACCTGGTGTTTCTTTTCTCCCTATGACCGAAAATCCGCTTTTCATAGTCTCGATAGACAGTAACTCTAACTGAACGGGATTATAATGAATCGTTTGATCTAGCGCATACACACTTTCTGTTACATTGCTCAATGTATAGGTCAGATCAAAGGATTCGCCTATAACAGCGCTAGCTGCTCCGGTGGCCGTTACGGTGTAGCTGTCTGCTTCATCTTTCTCTGCGAACGCAGCTTTCGGAGGCAAGACAGAAACGTATAGTAACAAAGCTAAGCTAAACAAAAGAAGTTTACGGACCATTGATTCATTCTTCCTTTCGACAATCATAAACGGCTGTCGCCGTCCTTGGCGGCATAAGCTCGTTTCGCATGAAACTTATAATTTCTTATAATTTACCCTTCTACCCTTCAGCAGCTTAATTTTTTAATGCAACATCTTGAATTCTACTCTCCAAAAATCTCTAAGCCTCCTCCTACTCCATTGTAAGCTTCAATCTTTGAATTTTAATCTAATAGTAACTAATACCAAATAGTCTGAATACACGAAAAAGTACAATTTCCTCTAATATTTCTAAATCATAGTTCTCTGAAAAGAACGGATTTCACTGTTTTTTGATACTCTATTGCGAACATGTCGCAAAATTCGGATCTACTGTAAATCCTTTAGTCGTTTACGGACCATAAAAATAGGGGAGGCACTGAGCCTCCCCACCATTTGTTGTTAGCCCAATATCAATCTAGCAATAGCTGCCAGATCAAGAATGTCTATTCTTCCGTCCTTGATCACATCCGCTTTTTCATACATAGCCCAGTCCGCATCAGTAGCAGTCTTTCCATAGCTAGCTGCGATAAGACCAAGATCACCAATGCTGAATTTACCGTCTCCATTCAAGTCGCCAGCTGCCGCTACCTTCACGGAAGCTTTAAATGCTTGCAACTCTGCCTGTAATTGAGCGATCGCTTGATCCACTTGCACCTGAGTAGCTCCGCTTTGAACCGCTACTGCTTTGGCGCTATCAATTGCCGCTTGCAAGATCGCTTTCGTACCTACTGGATACTGACCGATTCCAGCTCCTTCTACCGCGGCATCATGTGATGCTTGCGCACTTGTAATAAGCGCTTGCAATGCCTCTTTATCGACTGCGATAATTTGAATCGTGTACGCGGAACCATTATTCACCTTTGTTTCGATTCCATTTGCACCCGCAACAGCTASGTCGGTTAAGGTTATCGAGCTCGTTACGTTTTGGCCAGCCTCTTTGGCCTTGAAGTTCAGTTTCAATACAGGAGCCGTATGCTTGATTGCGCTTCCGGACCCTGCACTTGCCATCAGAATTCGAACCTCACCTTCTCCTTCTTTCTGTCCAACAATCGAAAATCCACTTTGCAAGGCTTCGACTGAAAGTAATTCCACTTGGGCCCTGTCATAATGGATCGTTTGATCCAGTGCATACACGAATTCTTCAACATTGCTTAGGATGTAAGTCAACGTAAAGCTGGCTCCGGCGTCAACCTTATCGGGTCCCGACAATATCGCATTCAGTGATGCCTGGGCCGCATTGACGGTGACACTAACGCTTGTTGTTAAAGCTATCTCATCTGGATTGATTACCCCTGATGGCAAGGTAACCGTTCCATTTACTGTGAAGGTCTGTTCCGTAGTCAACAACGGATCGTAGCTTGAAGCTTCTAGATCCCATGTCACACTGGCATCGACACTTTCTGCATCCGTTTCCAGTGTTACTGTGGAAGGCAGTCCGAGAGCTTCCGCTGTTTTCGCTGTTCCGTTGGCAACTCCTGTTATTGCTGCTGGTGTCGTAATACCCGTTAGTGTCTTGTCCTGAGTCGATGACTTAAGTATAATCACCTTTTGCAAAACAATGCTCGGATACCCTTCAACATTAGCGACCGCAATGATTGTACCTGCTTCCGCATACATGGCTGGATCGAATTCAGCATACGTTAATGTCAATTCTCTAACTTCATTAGTAAACTGAGCGCTAATCGTTGACGGCAATTCCGGCGCCGTCCCCGCAACTGCGGTGACATCCTCAAGCTGACCGAGCAACTCCAGTCCCTCAACGCTGACCGTTGTACTGACCGCAGCTTCAATTCCGACCAACTTTCCTGTCGCTGTAAACGTGCCTGTAGTATTCTTGTATGCGGCTGGACTCACTCTATCCCAGCGAATCGCCGCCGTTTGATTCGTACCGTCTTCAAACGTAACATTGGTTGTCGTTGGCAAGAAAGGAGCTGTTCCAAGCACAGTAGATACTGGAGAAATCGCTGCAACCGACGAAATCGTGTACGTTTTATCAATATAAATGGTATAGTCTTTACTGCCCGCTGATGTGATTTCCGAAATTACCAGCTTGTTTCTTCCATTATTTAGATTTGTAAGCGCGACTGCAGTTGTATAGTCAGGGAAATTGGCTGTAATATCCTCACCATTAAAAGACACAACCTGACTCACGCCCGACAACACAGGTTTGGGTTTGATTAAAGTAACCGGCTGTGAATTATTGCTGACAGTTGCTCCATAAGTAGTATAATTCGGATTATAAGTTCCCAATAACGAAACATTCCCGAGGTTGAAGTTAGCACCATAATTTACAAACGTCGGATTAGAAATAATCTTTATATCATCTAGTAAAACAGTAGAGTTAATTCCTCCAAATGCAACACCTCCAGTGGAGTACGACCCGTCATTAACCGATAATATTTGGGTTCCGTCTACAACAAATCCGACTTTACCGCCATACGTCTGGATTTGGAAATCATGCCAGTTCGTTGCAACGAATCCGGCTGGCACCGCAACCCTTCCTAACGAGACGTCACTTGTTGGAGTGTGCTTACTAACTTCAAAATATGGTGTTCCAGCAGGAAAACCAGTTACTCCACCTTTATTTCTACGGTAGATCACCTGATAGGCTGGCGGGTTTGGTTCTTTTCCATTTGTATTGATATAAATTGTGAAATTATCGTATGCCTGACCTAATATGTCATTGGAACCCCAGCCAACGAATTTCCACTTCATATTGACAATATAGTTGTTCCAATCTGCACTCGTTTGATAATAACTTTGTCCATCTCCGATCACGGTCTGCATAACTTTATTACTTGGATTTGCGGGATCGGCAATAACACTCAAAACAGGCGCAATTCCTCCCTTAAGACTAAAACTCGGCACAACGCCGTCTTCAAAATTGAGGTCTAGTCGTGTTTTGTTCTCATTGGTGGTATCATAAGTCGGTACAGTCTGCATGGGAATTGAATCTAGCGCAGGTGCTGGCGTTCCCCCATAAACATAAACCTGATCAAACCAACTTGCGCCGGCACCACTAGGGGAGCCTAATTGCAAGTGGTCAAATGGCAGAGCAGTAGCGTCTTGATACACCTGGACGTTATCAATATACATCGTTACACCTGTTCCTGTGTAATCCCATTTCAATTCATGCCAACCATTAGTACGCTTTACCGTTGAGGCTTGCTCAACTCCATCAATATTTAATACATAATTATTAAAGTTTGCACTACCTGAATTTGCATTTACTCCAATACCTCTACTCTTTACTCCGTCATCTGCTCTTGCCATAGTATAAAAGTTTCTCATGTTAAAAGGTCTACCCGAATCATAACCAGTCGGATTTATAGCAAATGGGTCAAACATTTTTACTGAAACCACTTTGTTTAAGGATTGAGAAAAATCCCTATATAATACAGGTTTTCCAGAACCTGAATCATCTATCATAAGAGAGCGACTATCCTGTAAAGGTGTGCCTGCCATATATAGCGTAGTAGTTTTTGGAAGYGTATTTTGATAGCTCCATTTTGCCATATCAATTTCCTTGTCCTCAAAGCTGTCTTCAAAGTAAATATCTGTTGGTTTATTGGCAGCAATCCATGGAGTTTTATATTCCGCTGGATAAGCAGCGGTTACACCGATTTTATCAAATTCCATCTTAGAAGGATCAAATGTAGGATCTTTATCATATGCTGGTCCATAATTTAAGTTTGTGTTGTCTGAAATAAGCGCCTTATCACCATAAGCAGCTTGGAAGTATGAACCGCCCTCAAAATTCAAGTTCTGTGAATTGGTAGACATAACATTTTTAAAGCTTAGTCCATTTGCGCCCATGTCTGTATTGATGTTGTTAGGTGTAAGGTTTGTCATTGTAGGATTCGAAGCTGTTTGATCTATAATAACTTGTTCAAAATAATTGCGTTTATAGTTAGGTTCAGGATCTTTACCCATATAAATCCAACCTACAAAGAGTGCGCCATCATCTCCGCCGTCTTGTTGGCTATCATGTATATACACATATTCAAAACGATTGTCATGAATATAAAAATCGTTGTAACGGTTTAAAAATTTGTCTCCAAAACCACCCACATTGTTTGGATTTCTCGCATTACCCGCTTGCAGAAGCAATCCTCTACGAGGGCTGTTGTAAATCTCGACATGTCTTACCGTGTTTCTGCCTGCATTGTTCATTGAAATACCTGCTGAACAAAGCACCAATTCACCCACGTCATGAATAATGGTATTTTCGATCAGATTATCTCTCGAGTAGCCTTCTCCATTGATGCCTCCATTAATGGGGTCACCAGGATATCCACCCTCAATTTGAATCCCATCGTGACCGACATGCTCAATTAAACTATCACGAATAGTAATATTATGGTTTGCTAAATACAATGAAATACCATTCATGCCTCCGTTTTTTATGTGAGAGCGCTCAATATTTATAAATGAGGCATAGTTCATTTTAATTATGCCAACCTGAAATTGCGGACGGTCTACACCTTCGGAATATGATGGATTGGTTGAATTCATGGCTTCGGGCGGATATTTCCCCATACCCGTACCTGTATCGCCCCAGTTCCAATAAGGTGAATACCAATCAGGAAAATTGGTATCTGCGAACTTGATTCCGTTAAACTGAATGTTATGAACCGTATTATCCTTATCATTTCCTTTGAAAAGAACGATTGTCTCTACTTTAGGTATAATTACATCCAATTGTGTAATATCGCCTGTTGGATAATAATAAAGATCGCCTGTTTTTTTGTTATAGTAAAATTCGCCAGGCTGGTCAAGAAATCCTAAGTTGCCTTGAACAAAGAAAGAACTTTGATCCCCAACCGTAAAGCGGGGTCTGTTAAATTCAGGTTTTGCTGGGTCAGTTTTAAAAGTAAACTTGCCTGTGGTATAACTACTAAGCATAAGTGTATTGCTTTCCCAGTGTCGATCTCCGCCGTAATCATCTGTAAAAACCTGCGCGTCAAAGTCACCGCGCGCAATTGCGCTTATCATTCCGTTTCTAGTGTTAGCATCCAGAATAGAGTCATTAAAAGTCATGGATGTAACGTTTGAGCCACCTGCCCCACCACCAGTTGTTTTGTAATAGTCACTAAATGAGCTAGGAAATTTGGGACGTTTATTTAAGTTTGGCGAACGAGCCATGACCTGTCTTGTATCATTCACATAAAGCGTATTAAAGTCTTTACTTGGATAATCTCCAGTGCCAACAAACGTTTTATAAACCATACCCGAAATACTGTCTGGTAAATCTCCATCCGGATTTGTAGTTGGATCAGCTGTACCGTTAACTAAGGTCCATGAGTTAGGGTCCACCTTTTCTCCGCCAATAAAATTAACAGTATTGAGTCCATCCATTTCATGATAAATAATGTTATGACCATTTGTACCAGAATCCGCAACACCAAATTCTACTGTGTTCGTAATGTAGTAATTACCGGCTGCAAAAAATACATAAATATCACCTGTCATATTACTGTTAATTTTTGCAACAGCCTTACGAGCGCCATCTAAAGTAGCAAGCGGCTGTTCATAGGTTCCTGGGTTTGCGTCTTTACCTGTGGGTGATACAAAGATTTCTGCCTGAATATTGCCATGCTGTATTGTTTCGGCCTTCACGTTGACTGCCGATGCTCCAAACATTGTTAAAGTCATAGTCGCCGCGAGAACGATACTCAGTAATCTCTTGAGCATGAATACACCTCTCTCATTTTTATTATTAATAGGATTACCATTGCAGAATGACAATCTTACTCGTAAATGTAATGATTCATAGATATTCTGCTTCCAGATCTGTTCCTTAATAAACCTGGAATTCGGATAGCCCAGTATCAATCTAGCAATCTCTGCAAGATCAACAATGTCTATTCTTCCGTCCTTGATCACATCCGTTTTTTCATACATAGCCCAGTCCGAATCAGTAGAAGTCCTTCCATAGCTAGCTGCGATAAGACCAAGATCACCAATGTTGAATTTACCGTCTCCATTCAAGTCGCCAGCTGCCGCTACATTCACTGAAGTAGTAAAGGCTTGTAACGCTGCCTTCAATAACACTAGCTGGTCCAGTAGCCGTTATCGTGTAGCTCGTCGGCACGGATTTACCAGCAACTTTATAGCTTCTTTTGCCTTTAATGGCGTTCCTTCTACCGTTCCATTTACTGCATAAGCCCCCTCCTGCTCCATTGCAAGCTTCAATCTTTGAATTTTAATCTAATAGTAACTAACACCAAATAGTCTGAATACACGAAAAAGTACAATTTCCTCTAATATTTCTAAATCATAGTTCTCTGAAAAGAACGGATTTCACTGTTTTTCGATACTCTATTGCGAACATGTCGCAAAATTCGGATCTACTGTAAATCCTTTAGTAGTTTACGGACCATAAAAAAAGGGGAGGCACTGACCCAATGTCATTAAGTTAAGACGCAGGGCCAAAAATCAAGAACAAGAGCAGGTTATCGAAAAGATAGCTCGCTCTTTTTTTTTGCACAAAGAAGAAAAATAGAACTTGACAAGCAGATGAAATGGTGTGGCGAAGCCCCTTGAAAAAACGAGGAGGTTACGCCAATG
>NZ_JBFUHJ010000285.1:0-7215 GCF_056402455.1 Paenibacillus sp. P4_A7
CCATATACTAGTAACATATTAATAGCACTCTATCGGAGGGATTCTATGAAGCTTCCATTTGTAAARGATACACCGTTGAAGGTACCCTACACAACTGCTAACGTTATTGGTATACTCGTCAATCGCTTGTCTTCTATATTTGAAGAAATCTCTGACAAACGCCCTATTGTTGTTGTATGTGTAGGAACAGATCGTTCAACTGGAGATTCGCTTGGACCTCTCATTGGGACATCCTTGTCCAAGTATAAAAGCCCGCATTTCTCTTTATTCGGCACGTTAGAGGACCCTGTACATGCTATGAATTTAGACGATACGTTAATAGAAATAAACCAACGCTTTCACAAGCCATTTGTAATCGGCATTGATGCTTGTCTTGGTCAAGTATCCAGCGTTGGTTCTATTCAAGTTGGTATGGGGCCGGTACGCCCAGGTGCTGGCGTTAATAAAGATCTTCCACCTGTAGGCGACATTCATATTACTGGTATCGTTAATGTTGGTGGCTTTATGGAATATTTCGTATTACAAAATACTCGTCTCCACCTCGTTATGAAGATGGCTGATATAATTGCCTTAAGCTTATTTACTGCTATTGCAAATCATGTGCTTCTATCCACTCAAGCTAGAGAGCAAACAGCTGCATCAGAACATACCTAACATCTCCTACAGCTTTTTAGATAACTTTTTACTTAGCTTCCGTAATGGCTTTATACTCTTCTGGTGTAAGTGAATACGTAGACTGGCCCTTTTCCACTGGCTTGGCATATACGTATGTATTGTCTCTACCATGTATGCCAGAGAACACTGCTCCATCCTTTGCTTCATTTACGATAGCAATTGAAAAGCTAAGGTCACTTCCCGTATTTGAAAATGCATTGTAACGATGAATGCCTATCTTACTTTTTTGTTGCAGTAAAGAAGATTGAACTTGAGAAAACTGCCCTTGCATTTGGCTTACTGCTTGCTGGTGAATAGTGAGGTCTTCCTTCAGTTTAACAATAACATCTTCAACGTTTGTAACACCTGTGTTCCCCATGACCGCTGTATATTGTTTTCTAAGCTTTTTCAGCCGTCTGCCAATAACGCCCATCCAAATGAATAAAATGAAAACAAGAATAGCTAATCCCACTGTCACTGCATTCATCGGATTTGTTGTCCAATCTTCCATCGTCCTTGTTCCGCCTCCAGTAATTGTCTACACCCGATATTGCTGAGTTATTTCCTTTATTGCTTCTGTTAATGCATCAATTTCTAGCTCAGTTGAATAAATGCCTACGCTCGCGCGAATGGCTCCAGTTGTTGATGTTCCAGCACTTTCATGTGCAAGCGGTGTACAATGATACCCTGCCCGGACAGCAATTCGATAATGTTGATCAAGAATAAATGACAATTCTGATGGATCGATACCTTCCACATTAAAAGCCAAGATGCCTGTTCTTTGCTCACCTAGAGCTGGGCCGTGTAACTGTACCTCTTGTATCGATTGTAAGCCAGTGATCAGCCGCTGAATAAGTGCCCATTCCTTAGCGTGGATACTTTCCACAGTCTCACTTAGGACATGCTGCACACCTACTTTAAGTCCAGCAAGTCCGGGCGTATTTTGTGTTCCAGCCTCATAGCGGTCAGGCCTTACATAAGGCTGCTCACGCGCCTCAGATTGACTCCCGGTTCCACCATGCAACAATGGCACCAATTCCACTTCAGGAGCAATGTAGAGGCCTCCAGTCCCCTGTGGACCAAGCAATCCTTTGTGCCCAGGAAAGGCTAACATATCAATACCCATGGCTCTCACATCAATTGGCAAAATACCAGCACTTTGAGCAGCATCAACAAGTAGTTTAATATGATGTTTTTTTGTTAACTCTGCAATCTCCGCTATCGGTATAATTGTTCCCAACAAATTGGAACTATGATTAACGACAGCAAGAGTCGTATTGGGCTGTATAGCTTTCGCTACATCATCCAGTTTGATGTTGCCATACTGATCTGCCTCTACATACGTCACTTCTATTCCAATCGTTTGTTCCAAAAAATACAATGGTCGCCTTACCGAGTTATGTTCTACTGAAGTTGCAATAACATGATCACCGGGTTTTAACCAGCCCTTAATCGCCATATTAAGCGCCATCGTAGTATTTGACGTAAAAGCAATATCGTTCGGATTTTTAATATTGAACAATTTACTTAATTGCTTTCTCGTATCAAATAGGATACGACTAGCTCTAACAGCCATCGCATGGCTCCCTCTACCAGGGTTTGCTGCATCGTTTAGCATAGCCTGAACTACTGCCTCAGTAACTGTCGGAGGTTTGGGCCAAGATGTCGCTGCATGGTCCAAATAAATAACCGTTTGATCTTTGATCCCCATACACTTCACACCTTCCCAATCAGTGTTTGCACAACAATGGCATACCTTAGTTTAATCTTTCAAAAGGAAGATTACAACTWAGGTATGCCATTGTTGTTTTGCGATTAAGCCAGATCTTGGAGTAATTCCAACAATCTCTCAAGGTCCTGCTTGCTATAGTATTGCAGTTCTATTTTACCTTTATCTTTTTGCTGTTTAATTTTAACTGTTGTTTTAAATCGATCACGCAGTGACTCTTCCAAATGTTCGATGTATGGGTCACGTTTCTTTTGGCTAGGCTTAGACTTATCCTCTGGTTGCTTAGAATCCAATTTTTGAATTGCCTCTTCTAGCTCTCGTACACTCCATTCCATTGAGACCGTAAGATCGGCTAATTCTTTTTGAACCGCCTCATCTTTAATGCCTACTAATGCTCTTGCATGCCCCATCGAAATTGTTCCACGTGAAACATTATCTTTAATTTCTGAAGGCAAGCTAAGCAGTCTAACGAAGTTAGCTATGTGAGAACGTGACTTTCCAACTTTCATCGAGAGCTCTTCTTGCGTCAACTTGAATTTATCAATTAACGCTTGATAAGCTATCGCCACTTCAATAGCATTCAAATCTTCACGCTGAAGATTCTCAATAAGAGCTATTTCCATCACTTGCTGATCGCTAAATGATCGTACTACTGCAGGTATTGTAGCATTACCACAATATTGCGAAGCGCGGAAACGTCTCTCCCCTGCTATAATTTCATACCCTTTTAGAACAGTACGGACAATAATCGGTTGAATGATACCATGCTKTTTAATCGACTCCGCAAGCTCTTTAATCGAATCTTCATCAAAAGTTTTGCGTGGTTGATATGGGTTGGGCCTCAGCTGAGATAATGTAATTTCAATGATCTTATCATCGTCATTCACAGAAAGCGATGGAATAAGCGCATCAAGCCCTCTACCTAGCCGCTTGCTCATACGTAATCACTTCCTTCGCGAGTTCAAGATAAACTTCTGCTCCTTTAGAACGAGGATCATAAGTAATAATAGCCTGTCCGTGAGAAGGCGCCTCACTCAAACGAACGTTACGTGGAATAATCGTTTGATATACCTTTTGTTGAAAATACTTTTTAACCTCTTCAATAACTTGAATACCAAGATTCGTCCTGGCATCTAGCATCGTCAATAAGACACCTTCGATTTGAAGGGAGGTGTTCAAATGCTTTTGAACTAGTCTTACAGTGTTTAACAACTGACTTAAACCCTCAAGAGCATAGTACTCACACTGGATTGGTATAAGCACAGAATCAGCAGCTGTCAAAGAGTTAATGGTCAGAATACCAAGTGAAGGCGGACAATCAATAAGTACATAATCAAACTGATCCCTTACCAAATGAAGTGCTTTCTTCAAACGAAGCTCACGAGAAATGGTAGGAACCAATTCTATTTCCGCACCAGCTAGTTGAATGGTTGCAGGAATTATTTTCAAATCAGGTATGCTTGTATCAAGCATCGCATCCTTAGGATGGACCTCATTAATAAGCACATCATAAACACAATTATTAACATCACCCTTGTTTATGCCTAATCCACTTGTCGTATTTCCTTGGGGATCAATATCAACCAAGAGCACTTTCTTGCCTAGCGTAGCTAAACAAGCAGCTAAATTAACTGACGTTGTCGTCTTACCGACTCCGCCCTTCTGATTTGCAATAGCAATAATTTTCGACAAAACCTGCTCACCTCTAAGTGTAAAACTTGAATATGATGCACTTACATGATGCATTAAATATAAATTAAATTTGCTGAAAATGGCATCGCCGCCCTCAAGGAGGACGGCATTAAGATTAGTACAAAGAGTACAGTCTGCACTTATTGTTCTAGTATCATCTCATCTATCAAAAGATACTAGCTTCGTTTGTTTATTAATAAATCAAAAAGAAGTATTTTGCTATTAAAAGCTTATCGTTTAGGAATTTTAATAACGATTTCATAATGGTCTTCATGATCTTTTTCATTCGTCTTGATTTGTAAACCAGATCCTGAAACCATCTCAATAGACTGGCGAATTGTATTAAGCGCTAAACGAACATCCTTCGTAAATGACATACGCTTAGCTTTCTTAATTTTGGTTGATTCTTTCAGAAAAGCAATTCGCACTTCTGTCTGCTTTACGTTTAAATCCTTAGCTAATATTTCTTCTAATACTTTTAACTGAAGTTCTTCTGTATCCAGAGACAATAAAGCACGAGCATGCCGTTCTGTAATTTTACGTTCCATTAAAGCCATCTTAATGGTATCACCTAACATCAATAACCTCAACTTATTAGCGATCGTAGATTGGCTTTTGCCTAATCTTTGAGCTAAGCTCTCCTGAGTTAATTGATGTAGCTCAATAAGCTTTTGATAAGCAATAGCTTCTTCAATAGCAGATAAGCCCTCGCGTTGAAGGTTTTCTATTAAAGCAATAGAAGCCGTCTGGGAGTCATTGAATTCACGAACAATACCTGGTATGGTGTCATAGCCAAGCTTCGTAACCGCTCTCCAACGTCTTTCTCCTGCTATTATCTCATACCTTCCGTTACGCATCCGAACAACGATAGGCTGAATAACGCCATGAGTTTTGATCGTTTGACAAAGCTCATCAATGCGGTCGTCATCAAAAACCGTTCGCGGTTGAAAAGGACTAGGATCAATCTCATTAATTGGAATTTGTCGAACTTCTTCTTGCGCTATACGCTGCTCGGATAAGCCGAACAAACGAGAAAATTGTTCTTTCATATCGATAATTACCACCCGATCATGAGATAAACCTTTAAGGCAGTCACTCTTACTTAATAGTAACTAAAAGGTTTGTGCAATAAACTCGCTTCAGCAGCAAGGTTGGTTATTCGCCAATCACATTACATTGCTTGGTTGAACCTTAAATCATCAGTATTCCTCAGCTGCAGAGCGAACATCTCTAACAAATATCATTTGGCATGAATAGAATTGGAATGATATGCCAATGGGCATCACTCAACCGTTTCGTCTATCTTAATAATTCGACTACTATTAAACGATCTCCTGCTTGACACGACTACACTTGAGATAATTGTTCAACATAAAAAAGATGATTTTAAGCTATAAGAATGTTTCACGTGGAACAAAATTAAATGAGCGGTTCCTTAATTGGTGTACCCGCTTTTCTTGGGTATTTACGAGGCGTAGCATCTGTTTTCTCAATTAATACGATATGTCTCTCTGATTGTTCATTGGGCAGCAGCATTTGATGTTGCGATTTAATTTTTCCTTTTAACTCACGCAAGCTAAATGAAGCTTCTTTTACTTCTTCATCTGATTTGGAGCCTTTCATCGCAGCAAACAATCCACCCTTTTTTACGAAAGGTAAACAAAACTCATTTAAAACATTTAATCGCGCTACAGCTCTAGCAGTAACCAGATCGTAGCTATCTCGATGAGTCGGCAATTGTGCTACATCTTCTGCACGACCGTGTAAACAAATCACATCGTTAAAGCCCAATTGCTCATTTAAGTGTGACAAAAACTGAATTCTCTTATTTAAGGAATCAACGATCATAACTTTTAAGTGAGGAAAACAAATTTTAAGAGGAATACTTGGGAAGCCAGCTCCAGATCCAATATCAGCAAGCTTCTTTACATTGCTCATGTCGGTGAAGAACGAAAGTGAGATAGAATCGTAGAAGTGTTTCTCATACACAGCATCTCTATCTGTTATTCCCGTTAAATTCATTCGTTCATTCCAATCAACTAAAACACGGTAATACGTTTCAAATTGAACAAGCTGAACAGAAGAGAGCGAGATTCCGCCCTCTTCCATTCGTTTAGAAAACCATTGTATTGTATCATCCATATAATTAACCTCTCGCCGCAATAACGCGGTTATAATGTTCCAAATATACGAGCAGTACTGAAATATCAGCAGGAGTAACCCCAGCAATACGTGATGCTTGACCGATGGATAGAGGTCTAATTAAAGCTAATTTTTGTTTTGCTTCAGAAGCTAAACCACGTACATCGCTATAATCAATATCATTTGGAATCCTCTTCTTCTCCATCTTATTCAGCCTTGCTACTTGTATAAGTTGCTTTTCAATATAACCAGCGTATTTTATTTGTATTTCTACTTGCTCCTTCATTTCTTCTGTCATTTCAGGAACTGAAGGAACAACCGTTTCTAGTAAAGCGTAAGTGATCTCAGGGCGACGCAATAATGACAATGCATCTACGCCATTAACAATTGGAGTTGATTCAGCAGAAACTAACATACCCCTAACATCATCAGGTTTTACCTTAGTAGCCTGTAGTCGTTCGATATCCAGCTCAACTAATTCTTTTTTACGTAAAAATTTATTGTAACGGTCTTCTGATATAAGACCTATCTCATATCCAGTTGGGGTCAGTCGTAAATCGGCGTTATCATGGCGGAGCAATAAACGATACTCTGCACGCGATGTTAACAGCCGGTATGGGTCATTTGTACCTTTCGTAACTAGATCGTCAATCATAACCCCGATGTAGCCTTCCGAGCGACCAATAATAATAGGGTCTTTTCCTTGAACTTTACGTGCAGCATTAATTCCGGCCATAACGCCCTGTCCTGCTGCTTCTTCATATCCAGAAGTTCCATTGATTTGTCCAGCGGTGAATAACCCGTCTATCACCTTTGTTTCCAATGAAGGCCAAAGCTGTGTTGGAACCACCGCATCATACTCAATGGCATAACCAGTACGCATCATTTCAACCTTTTCCAAGCCTGGAATAGATCTCAAAATACCTAGTTGCACATCCTCAGGCATACTTGTTGAAAGACCTTGTACATAGTCTTCAGACGTATCTTTGCCCTCTGGT
>NZ_JBFUHJ010000286.1:0-7214 GCF_056402455.1 Paenibacillus sp. P4_A7
CTATTTCCATCGAACAAATGACCAACATTTGGGCATCTGGAATAGCTATCATCGCTTGCAGCTTCTTTACGGGAATACTGTTAGCCTGGAATTCGACAATTGCGAGGGGGCCGGCGCTTTAATAGAGCTGGAAATTCCTGTCGAGGCGCCGAGTAGCGAATGCAGCTGATTTGGAGCTTTATAGCCAGGTTTTTGATTCCAATAGATTTATCATTATAGCAGGAGGCGAAGAGCTTGCAGGTTCTGATTGTTGATGATGAGATGTACTCCGTCATGGGGATAAAGGATGCAATCAACTGGGATGCACTAGGTGTCTCTGCGGTATTCGATGCCTATAACATGAGGGAAGCTGTTAAGATTTTTCAGCAGCAAGAAATTCAAATCATGATCAGTGATATCGAAATGCCGAAAGGCACAGGAATCGAATTGCTAGAGTGGGTAAACGAGAATTCCCCGAATACGGAGACGATCTTCTTGACGGCTCACGACGATTTTAGGTTTATGCAGCGGGCCGTCCAGCTCAGCAGCTTCGACTATATGATGAAGCCTGTAGAATATGAAGTCTTGGAAGAAGCGATCCGGAAAGCTATTCTTACTGTGAATAAGAAGAGTGCAGAACTGGTACAGAGCGAACAATACAAGCCTTATTATGAGTTGTGGAACAAAAAAAAGACGCTGCTTAGCGAACGTTTCTGGTACGATCTGCTGTCAGAACGTATTGTGGCAAGAGTGAATGACGACTGCAGCCTGCCAGCTGAGTACGGCATAACATTGAAGCCGGATGATCGACTGCTTCCAGTCATAGTCAGCGTAGAAAATTGGAAGCGGGAACTCAGCACGCGGGATGAGGAAGTGATGGAGTACGCCATTCGTCAGTCATCCTCCGAGCTGTTGATTGCAGGTTCACGAGGAGAGGTCGTTCAGACCAAGAACGGTGTTACGTTGGCTATCCTCTACTTCTCACCGGAAGAGGAGTTCACGCTTCGTGATAGTATTGGTGATAGATGCAACTTGTATATTGATGCTTGCAGTCAATACTTAAACTGTATGGTATCCTGCTACATCGGTGAGCCTGTGAGACTGCATGAGCTAACGGTGATGTATAAGACGCTGTTGTCTATGGAGTACAATAATCTCAGTGAGTCCAATCAGCTTAACTGGCTTTGCAAGCAGAGTCCAGATCCTGTTCCAGATCCCTGTTTGCCTGACTTTACGGCTTGGGCGCTGTTGCTCGAAAACGGCAAAGAAAAAGAACTGGTTCAGCAGCTCAGAAATAGTCTTAAAGAGCTCGCTTCCGATCGGCGGTTTGGAGCAAACGCGCTGCAAGCCTATTATCAGGGATTTTTGCAGATGATACATTATCTGCTGCAGAAGAAAGGTCTATCTGCCCATCAACTGCTTCAAGACACTAGCGTCCCTCAAATTAAAGCGCCTCCGCGTACGCTCGAGCAGATGGAAGAGTGGGGTATAAATCTGATTCAAAAGGTATATTGCTATCTCTTTCAGGAAGAGTCAGTCATTCCGCGTCTTAGAGCATTTATTGCTGATCACCTCAGTGAGAATATCACCCGGGAAATGCTCGCAGAATACATTCATCTCAACCCTGCTTATCTCTCCCGTTTGTTTAAAAAGGAGGTAGGGATGAGTATTACGGATTATTTGCTTAACGAGAGGATGCGGATTGCCAAAGAGTTGATTGCCAACTCGACAATGCCGATTTCAGATATCGCTCAATCGATTGGATATAGTAACTTTTCCTACTTCTCTAAAATGTTCAAGCGTATCTATCAAGAGAACCCCCAGCAGTTTAGGAAGCTGTCAGGCAGCTCGAATAGCTAAGTTTTACATTGTTTTTTATCACCGCCCGATTAATTGGGCGGCTTTTTTTTTGCCGCAGCTTATAGAAAGCAATGAAGTCACCAGTCTGTTAGTAGAAAGTCATTATTATGGTAGAGTGAAATGGGCGGTGTTCATACAATTCAAGTACAGCATTCTTTACAGTGAAGAAAATTTTACATATCTTATAGTATGTACAAGTAAATAGATAGAAAGTGAGTGATTGCAAATGATTGAGTATGAATTGGCGAAACCGACGAAGCAGCAATTGAGCTGGCATGGAATGGAGCTAGGCATGTTTTGCCACTTCGGGATGAATACTTTTTGCGATCAAGAGTGGGGAGAAGGCACCGACTCACCGGAGAAATTTAACCCGACAGAGCTCGATGCACGGCAATGGGTACGTACGGCGAAACAGGCTGGCTTCAAGTATTTCGTTTTGACAGCAAAGCATCATGACGGTTTCTGCTTGTGGCCAACGAAGACGACTGATTATTCAGTAAAATCGAGCCCTTGGAAAAACGGTCAAGGCGACGTTGTGCGTGAAGTGGCCGATGCTTGTCGCGAGGAAGGCATCGCACTTGGGCTATATTTGTCGCCATGGGATCGGCATGAGCCTCGTTATGCAGATAAGGAAGCATACGACAGTTTTTATACGGAGCAGTTGACCGAGCTGCTGACGCAATACGGGCCGCTTATAGAGGTCTGGTTCGATGGAGCTGGTTCCGAAGGACGGGAGTATGATTGGCCTGGCATCATTGGACTTGTTAAGCAATATCAGCCAGATGCAATGGTATTTAATATGGGACAGCCAACAATTCGCTGGGTAGGCAACGAGGATGGTGTTGCGCCTTATCCATGCTGGAATACAGCTTCGGAAGCTCGCACGAGCATGTTTACGAGTGATATGCTGACATGGCTGCCGGAAACCTCAAACTGGGTACCAGCCGAGTGCGACGTTCCTATTCGTGCCCATCACTGGTTCTGGCATCCAAATGATGAGGCTAGCTTGCGTTCGCTAGATAACCTTATGGATATTTACTACCGTTCGATCGGTCACGGGACGGTACTGCTTCTGAACCTATCACCGGACGATCGGGGCCTATTGCCACAAGTTGATGTGGAGCGGGTCATCGAATTCGGAGATGAAATTCGTCGTCGTTTTGCAAACCCAATCGCGCATACGTCTGGCGAGGGTGTTGAACTGATATTGACGCTGCCCGATGAAATACTTGTTGATCATGCAATCATAATGGAGCAAATTGCCGACGGAGAACGGGTTCATGAATATGTATTGGAAGCCGAGCAGGATGGAGCTTGGACTCAGCTAGTGCGCGGCATCTCTATTGGACATAAGAAAATTGATCAGTTCCCAGCACTTCGCACAAAGCAATTGCGACTAACAGTAACGAAGAGTGTGGAAACGCCACTTATCAGCTCGTTTGCAGCTTACTACACGGAGCTTGAATCGAAGTAATAAGAGCGGCAACTATCCTATACAAATACATACCTATGGAGGTACTTTAATTGAACAATCTATCGATTCAAGGATCACAATTTATAATAGAGGGTCGTCCAATTCAAATTATTTCAGGAGCTATTCATTATTTCAGAGTCGTACCGGAGTATTGGGCTGATCGTCTAACGAAATTGAAGGCTGGCGGTTTTAATACGGTTGAAACCTATGTTCCATGGAATTTCCACGAGCCGAATGAAGGCGAGTTTAATTTCGAAGGAATGGCGAACCTGCAGCAATTTATTGAGATTGCAGGTGAGATTGGACTTTATGTTATCATTCGGCCGAGTCCTTATATATGTGCGGAGTGGGAGTTCGGCGGTCTTCCCGCTTGGCTGCTTGCTGATCCAGGAATGCGGCTTCGTTGCTATCACATGCCTTTCTTAGCGAAGGTGGATGCGTATTACGATGAATTAATTCCTAGACTAGTGCCATTGTTGTCGACGAACGGTGGGCCTATCATCGCTATGCAAATAGAGAACGAGTATGGCAGCTACGGTAATGATAAGAAATATTTGAATTATTTGAAGGAAGCTTTAATTAATAGAGGTATAGATGTATTGCTTTTCACCTCGGATGGGCCGGGAGACTTTATGCTGCAAGGTGGAATGGTTCCTGGAGTATGGGCGAGCGCTAATTTCGGATCGGACCCAACGGGTGCCTTCAAAAAAATGAATGAATATCAACCGGACCAGCCGCTTATGTGTATGGAATATTGGAACGGTTGGTTCGACCACTGGGGAAAAGAGCATCACACAAGAGGTGCGCAAGAGGTTGCGAATGTATTAGACGAAATGCTAACTGCCTTTGCATCCGTTAATTTTTATATGTTCCATGGAGGAACGAATTTCGGTTTCTATAACGGTGCCAACTTTCATGACAAGTATGAGCCAACGATTACAAGCTACGATTATGATGTTCTCGTCAGCGAGTCGGGTGATGTAACGGAGAAATTTCATGCTGTAAGAGAAGTCATTTCTAAATATGTGGAGCTCGGCCCGCTTGAGCTGCCTGAACCGATTGCACGTAGGAGCTATGGTACCGTTCAAATGACGGAACAAGCCAAGCTGCTTACTTCTCTTAACCGTTTGTCCTCACCGGTTCAAAGCACATGTCCGGAACCAATGGAGCTGCTTGGACAAAATTATGGGTTTATCATGTACGCAACACATATTACAGGTCCTAGGTCAGAAAGCCGCCTTAATTTGCAGGAGGTACGAGACCGCGCCATGATCTTCGTTGATGGAGCGTATGTAGGAACAATTGAACGTTGGAAGTCAGATCAAGAGGTAGTCTTTGCCGTTCCACCAGAAGGCGTCACTGTAAGCATACTAGTTGAAAATATGGGACGAGTAAACTATGGTCCACGCCTGAAGGATCCGAAAGGAATTACAGAGGGTATCCGCTTTGGTCAACAGTTCTTATACGACTGGACCATTCATTCTCTTCCAATGGAAGATTTAACAAATTTAGCATTCGAACCTATCAATCAAACTGAGTCTAATGAGCCTAGCTTCTTTAGAGGCGAATTTCAGGTTGATGAGCCCGCCGATACGTTCCTTAATATGACGGGTTGGACAAAAGGAGTAGCTTATATTAATGGTTTCAACCTTGGCCGTTATTGGGAAATCGGACCRCAGGATACGTTATATATCCCTGCTCCGCTGCTGCGTAAAGGAAAGAATGAGATTACATTATTTGAACTTCACGGCTGCTTGTCTTCGAATGTCATGCTGCAGGATCATCCTGTGTTGAACAAAAAGGTTGCTAAATGAGCATGGGTGAGATGAAGAAGGCAATGGATGAGTTTGTAAGCTCCTTCCAAGTCTAAATGGTCTTCAATTCTATATCAAGCTACCCGATATAAAAGCGTAAGCTGCAGGATAATGAATCCTACCAAAATAGATTGCAGGAGGTTGCGGATATTGAAGAAGCCATTGCATTTTAACGAAGACGGAAAATTTAAGATTGTTCAATTCACGGATTTACATTGGAAAAATGGGGATGAGCAAGATATGCAGACACGCTCACTTATGGAGCTGGTCTTGCAAGAGGAGCGTCCTGATTTCGTAGTATTCACTGGCGATGTGATCTACAGTGAATCATGCCTGGATCCGCTTCAGTCTATGCGTGAAGCGGTATCCACTGCCGACCAGAGCGGAATACCGTGGGCGGTTGTGCTTGGCAATCACGATGCTGAGAAGAATGTAACGAGAGAGGAACTGCTGCATGTACTCACGGAGTATGATATCGGCTTGACGGGACATACACCGGGAGTAAGTGGATTTGGCAACTATTCATTGACCGTAACGGGCAAAGATGAATCAGATGCCGCTGTTCTCTACTTTCTAGACAGCGGAGACTATCCAAAGCTTCCTCATGTTGAGGGATATGACTGGATCAGCAGAGACCAAATTGATTGGTATCTTTCCGAAGCTAATACATTCAAAGAAAAGAATGGCGGGCAGCCGCTGCCAGCGCTGGCATTTTTCCATATTCCACTGCAGGAGTATTACACGGTTTGGGAGCGACAGGTTTGCTATGGCAATAAATTCGAGAATGTATGCTGTTCACAAATAAACTCGGGTCTTTTCGGGGCGATGGTGGAAACGGGAGATGTGATCGGGACATTCGTTGGCCATGATCATATTAATGATTATTATGGATCCATGCTAGGCATCCGTCTTTGCTACGGCCGTGCGACGGGCTTTAATACTTACGGCAAGGATGGTTTCCCTCGCGGAGCGCGGGTTATCGAGCTAAGTGAAGGCGAGAGAGAATTTGAGTCATGGCTTCGCCTGGATGATGGAAGTGTGGATCTACAGCTTAATGCGCATGAGCCTGAGGGAAAAATATAACAGAATGAACGATCGTATAGGAATGAAAAACAAAGAGCGTTCTGTCATTATAGTCGGCCTAGTCAGCGGCCTAGCTCTATTCGGAGATTCAATGCTCTATGTCGTGCTTCCAGTATATTGGAAGGAAGTCGGTCTAACCTCTCTCTGGCAGGTGGGTCTTATCCTTTCCATTAACCGTTTTATCAGGCTGCCGCTGAATCCGCTCATTGGCTGGCTGTATCATCGAATGACGCTTCGGACAGGTCTTTTCGTAGCGGTTATATTAGGCGCCGCAACTACAATTGGCTATGGTATATGGAAAGGCTTCATTGCTTGGATTATTCTTCGAGCCATATGGGGTATTGCATGGTCATTAATGCGAATGGGCGGATATTTGACTGTTATCGGATATTCCGATGATTCCAATCGCGGCAAGTTGATGGGTCGCTATAACGGGGTATGGAGATTAGGAACGTTAGTGGGTGTTCTGTTCGGTGGTCTGATGGTGCCAATTGTGGGACTGCAGTCAGTTGCTATCCTGTTCGGTCTGCTGGCTCTGTTAGGACTTCCGCTAATCGCCATATCTATTGCACCAGGGAGAGTGTCCGGTACGCTTCACACACAAGAAGCTGACGGGAATAGAGCGGTCGTCTGGACGCTGCAAGTGAAGAAGATTGTGATGAGCGGACTCGCTATCTCCATGCTGCATGCTGTGTTCGGATCTACTTTAAGCTATGTTATCGAATCTAACTATTCCAGAAACGAGTTGTTTCTGGGTATTGTAATCAGCAGCACAGCATTAGCCGGTGTTTTGCAGGCGATACGATGCCTTTGGGAGCCATTTCTGGCAACCTGGGTCGGACAGCGGTCAGATGGGCCAAGGGGACGCCTGCCCCTTTTCCTTCTTTCCTTAGCAGCTGCTGCTGTAGGCTATGCTTTACTTCCATTGCAGCTTCCGCCTTTAGTCTGGCTGCTTATCGTTATCTATGTCATGGCGACTAGCACATTCTTGACCACAATTACGG
>NZ_JBFUHJ010000287.1:0-7212 GCF_056402455.1 Paenibacillus sp. P4_A7
GCACTGATTACAAGGCGGCGATCCAAACGTATTCCCCATTACATATAAAATACTGGAATTCAATGACTACTACTAAGCTAGAGGAAATCATTAAGCACAGTATCATGTACCCAAACACGAAAAGAGAACTAAAAGAAGCGCGTGTGTTGTATATCAATGACAAGATCGCCGCAGTTTATGTGAGAGTTCTTCATACCGAACTTCCACAGACCTATGGAGGTACAATAGAGCTTGTGGAGTTAGATGAACCATTTGAATATGAAGATATTCTTTATATGGATCATACGGACGGAAAACGGTGGACTTATTACGAAGAAGATTCATTAAATATTTTAAATTAATGAGGTAAATATTGTTTAAAATGAAGGGAGGATGAGTGACGAATTGAAACAAACGAGGCTTTTACTATTAGCACTAACTATGTTATCCTTGTTGGCAAGCTGTAGTAATAACGATCAATATTGGAGGCATCACATTGAGTAAACGCTATCGAGTTACAAGAACATTACAGGAAAACGGAAATTTTGGGCAAACAATATCTTTGGAAGAGTGCAAACAGTACTTCAGTACCAAGCCTGATTTTGCTTATACTTCCGTTTTTACGATAACAGGCGCTACCACCATGTCCATTGACGGCGATTTTTTCATGTGGAGCCATGGAGATTCGAAGATCCCATTTAGGCATTATCAAGGAGATATTTATGTGTCCGGCACTAATGAAGCAGTAATTCCTATAATGATTGAGATAGCCGGCGAGTTAATGGCAGATATACTGGAAGAGTAACAACACTAACCATATAAACCTTTATGAAAAGCCTTATTTTAAAGGCTTTTTTTATTTGGATAGCGCAATATCATACAAGAAAATTTTTATAATAAATGTTATTGTTAATTCTCATCATGTGTAGGGGGATAGCTGGATGCCAAATGAAATTCGCACGATTTATCTTGATTCTGATTTAAATGTAGAGGCCTATCAATTTAAGGGAATCATGCAAAAGTTTCCTGCTCATTTTCATGAATATTATGTGATCGGCTTTATTGAAGAAGGTCAGCGTTTTTTAGTTTGCAAAGGTGAGCAGTATATTATTAATCCAGGGGACCTATTATTGTTCAACCCTTATGATACTCACAGTTGCGAGCAGATAGACGGCAAAACACTAGATTATCGATGCATCAATGTGAAGCCTGAAGTTATGAAAAAGCTTGTATTCGAAATTAATGGTACCGATACCCTTCCGTACTTTAAACCAAGTGTTTTATACCAAAGTGAATTTGTTTCCAATCTGAAAGAATTGCATTTACAAATTTCAGAGTCTGAGAGTGAGTTTATGAAGGAGGAGTTATTCTTGTACTTCATGGAAGAGCTCATTCAGACGCATTCTGACCTTACAATTATTCCACCAGTATTTGAAACCTCTCAAGAAATCAGAACAGTTTGTAACTATTTGGAGGAAAATTACACAAAAATGATTACACTTAACGATTTAAGTGCTCTAACGGGATGGAGTAAGTATCATCTACTTAGAACTTTCACAAAACAAAAGGGGATATCTCCTTACAGCTACTTGGAGACGATACGAGTAAACCATGCAAAACAACTTCTGGAGCAAGGCTTAAAGCCCATTGATGTGACTTTTCTAACAGGATTTAGTGATCAGAGTCACTTGACTAAATTTTTCAAAAGACAGATAGGTTTAACACCCAAACAATATATGAGGATTTACCTCAACGCTTAATAAGGAGATAAAGATGGATAATTTATTTGCATATATGCTGATGGCCCTGATGATGTCAATGTTACCTGGAACAGATACAATACTAATAATGAAAAATACACTAACCCGCGGTGCAAAAGCCGGACGATATACGATACTCGGGATGGCGACGGGTCTTACATTCTGGACTTTTATTGCAGTTCTCGGATTGTCAGTTGTCATTGCCCAGTCCGTATTTTTATTCAATACGATCAAGTATTTGGGAGCCGCGTACTTGTTTTACTTAGGTATAAGAGCATTTTTCACTAAAAGCACACTCTCGTTAGATGCTGTTCAAGCAGATAACCAGCATTCTATGGATAACTTATTGCAACATCACTTTAAAGAATCCTACTTACAAGGTGTCTTTAGTAATATACTTAACCCCAAGACCGTATTGGTATACATCACTTTCATGCCTCAATTTATTGATCTTGATGGAAATACCAATCAACAATTGGTTGGTTTAGGAGTAATCCTCACGTTAATTGCAGTAGGATGGTTTTTGATCTTAGTTTATCTTTTAGACCATGTGAAGAAGTGGCTGAAAAAACCTAACTTCCAAAAAGTTTTTCAAAAAACTACTGGAGTATTATTAATCGGATTTGGAGTGAAAACAGTCTTATAAATCCAAAAGGTTGGAAAGTATGTAACCTTTAAAAACGAAAAGGCTGCCGCGGCAGCCTTTTTTTTACGCTTACGACACTCCGCCGTGATTGAGCTGTTATTTTTACTCAAATCATTATTTCAAAAACTCAATAAACTTGCTTGCCGCATTGGAGAGCGGCATATTTTTCATAATCATGAAGCCTACTTGAGAAGGTGGCATCTTAATATCTAATTGAATCTCGAATAGAGAGCCCTCTTCCAGCTCCTTGGAAATGAATTCTTTGGTTACGTAGGAGATTCCTAGACCTTTCCGTGCAAACTCGATGAGCAGATCAACACTTCCCACTTCAATTTCAGGCTTGATTTGATAACCATAGCTCTCGAATAACTCAGTAATCGCCATTCTAACACGGCTATTACGCGAGAATAGGATGATAGGGTATTTAAGCAGCAGATCCAGTGAAAGTACTTTGTCTTTAAGCTCGGAATATCGAGCCCCCGCCACAAAACAATCCTGAAGCTCGATGCCCTTCATAACTTCAAGCTGCGAATCGACAATAGGCATACGCACAACGCCCAAATCGATTTTACCTTCCTTCAGAAAAGCAATCGTCTCCGGTGTCGTTCCATGATTCAGATGCAATTTAATGCCGGGATGCTTCTCGTGATAGCTTTCTAGAAACGGCAGCATGTAATGCTTGAACAACGAGTCGCTCCCGCCAATCCGCAGCTCACCGCTGTCCAATTTTTTTAAAGCCGCCATCTTTTCTTCCGCAAGCGAGATGAGAACCTGAGACTTCTCGATATAGGAATAAAGGATAGCACCTTCTTGCGTTAAGGCAACGCCCTTAGAATTTCGATAAAACAAAGTGATTCCGAAGCTTTCTTCCAACTGCTTGATGGCATGGCTCACGCTTGGCTGAGTGATAAACAACAATTTGGCGGCCTGGGACAAGCTTCCCATCTTAGCGGCCCAATAAAAAACTTTGTATAATTCATAATTGATCATAGATGTGGTCTATAGCTCCTGTGAAATATATGTATTACATGTATAGGTCATATTCGTATTATAGTGGATTTAGGAAATAGAAACCAGTGCCTACAAAGAAGCTTGCTGGAAGGAGAAGTATGATGGAAGCAACAACGTTTGTATTGTTTGGAGCAACAGGGGATTTAGCAAAAAGAAAAATTTACCCTGCTTTGTATAATTTATTTATTGATCAAAAACTGCCTGAGTTTTTCGCAGTGGTCGGCCTTGGAAGAAGAGAGCTATCCGATGAAGCGTTTCAGTCCAATATAGAGCAGTCTCTTCATACGTTTTCCAGACGCGAAGCGAATGATCCCGTATTGTTACAAAGCTTCTTGAATAAATTCCGTTATAGTGTTCTGGATGTAGGACACAAAGAGGATTATCAGAAATTGCTTCAGCAAATTGAACAACGAGAAGAAGAGCTTCGAATCGCACCGAATCGCTTGTTCTACTTATCCGTTGGACCTGAATTTTTTGAAACGATTGCAGCTAACATCAGTGAAAGTGGACTTGGTTCTGCGGATGGTTGGAAGCGTCTTGTGATCGAAAAGCCATTTGGTCATGATTTGCAATCTGCTCGTGAATTGAATAAGAATTTGAGTAAATCCTTTACGGAGGATGAAGTATTCCGAATTGATCATTATCTCGGCAAGCCGATGGTTCAGAAGCTCGAGTTTCTGCAACAGAGCAATCCTGTTCTACAAGCATTATGGGATAACCGCTACATTGCTAACGTTCAAATTACTGCAAATGAAATCGTTGGTGTCGAAGAACGAGCAGGTTATTACGATMAAGTTGGTGCGATTAGAGACATGTTTCAAAACCATTTGCTTCAATTGCTCATGATGCTTACGATTCATCTGCCGAAAGATAGTACTTCAGAAAATGTCCGTTTCAAAAAGAAGTTGATCATGGATTCCTTGGTGCCACTGCAAAAAGAAGATGTCCGCACTCAAGTTGTCCGCGGGCAGTATGGAGAGGGTATCATCCAGAATAAACCAGTGAACGGTTATACTTCCGAACCGAACATTGCTGCAACCTCTAAGAACGATACCTTTATCGCAGCCAAACTTCAGATCGATGATTATTTTTGGAGGGGTGTTCCTTTTTACATTCGCACAGGTAAAAGAATGAAGGACAAATCAACGCGAATTGTAATTGAGTTCAAGGAACCGTTAAAGCAATCCTCAGCAAACGATAATAATAAACAACCTAATTTACTGGTATTTGAAATTAGTCCTGACGAGAGTATAAGGCTGCAATTAAATACGCGAGACCCTAAACATAAAGGTGAATTCAGACCAATGAATATCGACTTTCATGCGAGTCAGGACAATGTACCTGAAGCGTATGAGAATTTGATACATGATGCTTTGCAAGGGGATTCAACGTTTTTCGCGCATTGGGACGAAGTGGAGTTGTCATGGAAATGGGTTCAACCTATTTTGGATGCATACGAAGAAAACCTACTTCCACTTCATCACTATGCAGCTGGCACATATGGACCAATAGAATCAGATGCACTGCTCGCACAAGATGGCTATCATTGGTGGTTCGATGACAAGTCGCAACAAAAAATCCAAACCGTACAAGGAGAACAATATGCCTATCACACGAACAATTGAACAACTCTCAGTTGACACGATCCGTACCTTATCTATCGATGCAATCAATGCTGCCAATTCGGGACATCCTGGGCTTCCGATGGGAGCCGCACCTATGGCGTATGCACTTTGGGGCAAACAGCTTAATCACAATCCAGCTCATTCAAAATGGTTCAACCGCGATCGTTTCGTCTTATCCGCAGGTCACGGCTCGGCTTTGCTTTACAGCCTTCTGCATCTGTCAGGTTATAACGTATCTATCGATGATTTGAAGCAGTTCCGCAAACTAAACAGCAAAACTCCAGGACACCCTGAATTTGGCCACACGGATGGCGTAGACGCAACAACTGGACCTTTGGGGCAAGGGATCGCAATGGCAGTAGGTATGGCAATGGCCGAGGCTCATCTTGCATCGAAATTCAATCAAAATGAATTCCCGGTTGTCGATCATTATACGTATGCTCTAGTAGGTGACGGCTGCCTAATGGAAGGTATTTCCTATGAAGCTATGTCGATGGCAGGACATATGAAACTGGGTAAACTAATTGTCATGTATGATTCCAACGACATCTCCTTGGACGGAGAGCTGAATCTTTCCTTCGGAGAAAACATGCAGAAGAGAGCGGAATCCGCAAACTGGCACTATTTGCGAGTTGAAGATGGCAACGACATCGAACAAATTACGAAATCAATCGAAGCTGCCAAGCAAAATGATTCGCAGCCAACGATTATCGAAATCCGTACGATTATCGGTTTCGGAAGCAAGGTAGCTGGAACAAACAAAGCGCACGGCAACCCGCTTGGCAAAGAAGAGGCAAAGGCAACTAAAGCGGTTTACGGATGGAACCATGAGGAAGAATTTACAGTTCCAGCAGAAGTCAAAGCCCACTTTGCGCAGCTTAAGCAAAACGGTGAGGCGAAAGAAGCAGCGTGGAACCAGTTATTCGATTCTTATAAATTACAGCATACTGAGCTTGGATCTGAGCTGGAGAAAGTGATAGAGGGTTCGGTCGTGATCGATGCAGCAGACCTTCTCACGTTCGACACTTCCAAGACGGTTTCAACTCGTATAGCGAGCGGTCAAGCGATCAATCATTTTGTTAAATTGGTTCCATCGATTTTCGGCGGTAGCGCGGACTTGTCACATTCTACGATGACCGATATCAGCGGTGAACAAGTATTTGCTGTTGAATCTTATGCAGGACGTAATATCTACTTCGGTGTTCGCGAACATGCTATGGGTGCAGCTGGAAACGGTATGGCTCTGCATGGCGGCGTAAAACCATTCGTAAGTACATTCTTCGTGTTCAGTGACTATCTGCGTCCATCGATTCGTCTGGCTGCACTACAGAAATTGCCTGTTACTTACGTATTTACCCATGATTCCATTGCTGTAGGTGAAGATGGACCGACTCATGAACCAGTTGAGCACTTAGCAGCACTGCGAACGATTCCGGGGCTTACGGTCATTCGTCCAACTGATGCTAATGAAACGGCTAACGCATGGGCCTACTCTTTACAGCAAAATGATGGTCCGGTAGCTCTAGTGCTGAGCAGACAGAACCTGCCTATATATGAAGCAACTAATGGCAATGTTGAAGCAGTGTCCAAAGGAGCTTATGTTCTGACGGAAACGAATGGTCAGCCGGATGTTATTCTGATTGGAACAGGCTCCGAGGTTTCACTCGCAGTGGACGCGAAAGCTGAGCTTGAGAAAGAAAATATTTCCGTTCGTGTAGTTGCCATGCCAAGCCGTGAATTATTTAACCGTCAATCCGCTGAATACCAGCAAGCTGTTCTGCCATCATCTGTTACGAAGCGCTTAGCTATTGAGGCTGGCATTTCGTTAGGCTGGGAGCGTTACACAGGACCAAACGGTAAGTTTTTGTCCATTGATACATTTGGTGCATCTGGACCAGGCAATGAGGTATTGGAGCACTTCGGTTTCTCCGTTAATAATGTAGTTCGCATGGTGAAAGAGTTACAATAAATTAGACATACTAATGGCTGTTTAAGTGAACTGTTCTATCGAGGTTAAGTAGGTTAATACAAGCAATTAAATAGGTAACAACCACAAACAATTGGAGGTAATTACTATGAAATTCTTTATCGACACTGCAAATCTGGTAGATATTAAAAAAGCTTATAAAATCGGTGTGTTATCAGGTGTTACGACAAACCCATCCTTGGTTGCCAAAGAAGGAGTGAAATT
>NZ_JBFUHJ010000288.1:0-7185 GCF_056402455.1 Paenibacillus sp. P4_A7
GCCCGAAATGTCATATGTTCGCTATGAACGCGCATCGCACGGCACGAAACGGAGGGATCGACAACTGGCATGTTGACGAAGAACTGTTCTTCCCGCTGCCGGAAGGCGTCGAATTCGACCCTCGGATGCAAATGCCTACGTATCTGATCACCTGCATCTATTATCTGGTCGATGTGACAGAAACAATGGGACCGACACAGGTGATTCCCGGCAGTCACAGGAGCGGTCAGGAGCCTGATCCGAATCAAAATCCTCCTATCTACAAGGGACAAGGACCAGTAACGATTTTGGCCAAAAAGGGGGATTGCCTGATTTTCACGGGGCAGACATGGCATCGCGGCGCGCGCAACGAGAGCGATGAGATGCGGATCGTGCAGCAGGTCATGTACGGGAAACGGTGGATCTCTCAGCGGTTTTATCCGTTTGTCAATTATCAGCTGCCGCAAGAGATCGTAGAGCGCTGGAAGGATCATCCCCAAATGAGCCGGCTGCTGGGCATGCACCAAAGAGGGCCCTACGGGTAAGCGCAAGAAAGAGGAAACTGCCTTATTAGAAGGATTTTTGGGACGAACATGATTTTTTTAGGAACAGGGGCTGCCTAAGGCTCGCCGTCGTACTTTTGCCGCTGTCAATTGTGCAACAGGATTAGAGTAGCAGGGGGCAGAAGTATTCGCAGCCGCCCATCGTTTCGTTTCGAATCGATGCAAACGAGCGATTAGGCGAAACAATGAAAAGCGAGCCATTGGTAAATAAGTTCATGATTTCATGTAAATGTATGCGGGCGAGCATCCCTAGTTCCATAGGTCCTATTCGTCCGCGGTCGATTGGTAATTAGAATGGAAATTGACCAATCAAACAAATCGTTTAAATGTGATGGTGATTGGATGTTATACAGTCAAAGCTAGAGCTACCTCCGTTAAGCGCTAACTTCGGTTTTGAACCTAAATTAACGTAACAAATGGTTTATGTCCTTAATAAGTGCCGGTCGTTGTAACCGTAACTTCATCCCTATTGGATGATTATTACGCTTCTTCGTTGGCGCTTTTTTGGTTTTTGGAGGAGGTAAGTTAGGCAAACTTAAAGTGCTTAAGGGTCATACTCTTTCTGGCGGGACCACTGCTCACCAAACAAGTTACTGACACGTATAATAACCCATCTGAAGCTAGAATAGCCTCTCGGTATTGGACGGTAATCGACGGGGTAAGGAAAGAGTGAGGTAAACTCACTATTTAATGAGGCTAATCTCATTAATACCAACCATGCAGGGTGCATCGTTCAGTATAGTGAGGTAAATCTCATTCCCCATGAGGGTAGCTTCATCGCTAGTGAGGTTTACCTCACTAATTCGGAAAACGAGAAACAGCTGTTTTTAAAAATAGTGAACCTAACCTCAGACTTATGGAGCTTATCCTCACAATTCAACGAAATTCACAACAAACATCCATTTTTTATTTCCGTCTGGAATTATGGCTGAAATAAAAGCCTCTCCGAAAGTGTGAGGAAGGCATAACTGGCGGAGCCAGGAAACCGTTGTCCCATCTGCTTTGTCATTTGCCGAGAGGCTATTAGATTCTAAGGAGGGAAGTAAGGTGATACTTGTTTCGGGTAGTAATTCGATACAACTCGATCCGCTAACGTTGACAGAGCTAGAGAGGAAGATTTTGCGGCAAAAGCAGCAAAGCTCTATTATTTATCGATATCCCTCAACAGATGCTTTAGAATTTGAACTCAAAATGAGGCTGCACATTGTTGAAGCCGCTAAGGCGCTTTATGCCAGCAGAGTAGACTTTGCTACATTTGCAAACTCGAGGAGCAATGAGCAATATTGGACACGTACCGATAATGGGGGTTTCCAGCTAAAAAGCGGCGTATTGCCTTCTGTAGGTATAAACGATATTTTCATAAATGGGCATCTATATGGATTTGAATGTGCAGGAGCAATTATCATTATGTTATATAAGGCGGTACTCGATACGGTTGGTGACGCTGTATTCAACACTTATTTTCCGAATCTGTACTTGAGGGATTGGCAGCACGACCGCGATTTGCAGCTTATTACAACCTATAATAAAGACGAAGCGTACGCAGGGGACGTTCTCTATTTCAAAAACCCTGGCCATGACAAGGACACGCCAGAGTGGCAGGGCGAAAATGTGATTATGCTGGATGACAATCTATATTTTGGCCATGGTATAGGAATCGAATCGGGACAGGATATCATTGCTGCGCTCAACCGAATGAGAGAGCCAGGTAGTACGATTTCCGCCTATTTACAGGACCTTGTTGTATCTCCGGACTTTGAGTATTTAAGGCAATTGTCAGCGCCGCGTATTCCTTCGGAGGAAGCACGATACGGCAGTGGTCAGACACCGATTGTAGTAAGTGTAGGCTCTAGTACGGTCATTTACAAACATGTGGATCTCTAACACAATGAAAGATGGAGTGCCAGTTTCCTGAAGGTTCGGGAGACCGGTACTTTTTTTTGGCAAAATAAAGCGTTCTACAGCTATTCGTTTGCTTGTTCTGCCAACCACGAATATAATGACCGTAGAACAAGAGTCAGTTCTAGTTAGGAGACAAATAATGAGAATTCATATATTGATAGCGGATGATAATCCTTCTATACGTGAACTGCTGCGTTTCGTATTGGGTAAGGAAGGCTTTACGGTGCTGGAGGCGGAGGATGGAGAGGAAGCGTCCCGCCTTTTGGAAAATGAGCAGGCTCATCTGGCGATTGTCGATGTGATGATGCCGGGGAAGGACGGTTTCCAACTGTGCAAAGAAATAAGAGAGCGATATGATATTCCCGTTCTCATGCTGACGGCAAGGGCAGGAATGGAGGACAAAGAAAAAGGATTTGATGCTGGAACAGATGATTACTTAACAAAACCGTTTGATCCGAAGGAGCTGCTCTTCCGTATGCGGGCGTTGTTGCGTAGATATAAGCTCGTTTCGTCGGAAGTAATTCGGCTTGGAAGTGTATCGATTGATCGGAGAGGATATGAAATTACGGTTGGAGAAACAGCTATGACACTGCCACTTCGTGAGTTCGAGCTGCTGTCGCAATTGGCCAGCCAGCCCGGGCGTATCTATACGAGGGAACAATTGATTCAATTGATTTGGGGCGCAGATTTTAGCGGAGATAGCAGAACGGTTGATGTTCATATCAAGCGGCTGCGTGAGCGGTTTGCGGACAGGCAGGCGGATTTTACGATAACGACGATTCGCGGGCTTGGCTACAAGCTGGAGGTGGGAGAAGGATGAAATCTCTTTATGTACGAATCGTTCTGACCTTTATGCTTATCGCTATGATTAGCAGCATCGTCGGGCTGGCGTTAACAAGCGTGTACTATCAAAATAGAATGCAATCCAACAATGTCAAAAAAATGGTCAAAATCGTTGAAAACATTGGATCCCTTTATGAGCATAATCCCCAAATGAATGTGGACGAATACATGACGCAAATCGCAGCGCTTGGCTTTCAGATCTATGTTGTGAATGAGAGCTTTGAGGGCAAAGTATATGGTTCTCCATTTAAGCATGGGAAACTAAGCGAGGAGCAGATCAAATCGGTTCTGAGCGGGACTGAATACCAGGGTATGGAGAAGAAAAAGGATCAGATTGAGCTTTTTACATTGTTCAAAAATAGTGTTGAGAATACAGCAGGCATACCATTGCAGACGAGTGCAGGCAATGTGGCGTTGTTTATTCGTCCTGATTTGCAGGAGCAAATTGGAGATGTGCGAATAGTTGGGGCCGCACTTATAGGATTTACCTTTGTCATAAGTCTGCTTCTCATATTATTTTTATCACGATTAATTGTTAGACCAATTAATCAATTGACGAAAGCTACCCAACAGATCGTTGCCGGGGACTTTGACGCAGGGCTTCAGCTTTCCCGCAAGGATGAGATCGGCTCTTTAGCACGTAATTTTGCACGGATGACGCAATCGATAAAACAGCTGGACCAAATGCGGCAAGAGTTTGTCGCCAACGTCTCACATGAGTTTCAGTCACCGCTTACTTCGATTCAAGGTCTAGTGCGGGCTGTTCTGAACAAGGAGACAACAGCTAAGCAGACTGAAGATTATTTAACTATTGTAGAAAAAGAAAGTATGCGTTTATCGGCTTTAAGCAAGCAGCTTCTAATGCTTGCCAGCCTCGATAAGGACAAGCAGCAGCTTCAAATAACGGGATTTCGGCTGGATGAGCAAATACGTCAACTATTGATTTCTTTGGAATGGCAATGGTCGGGTAAAGATCTGCAATTAGAGCTTGAGCTGCCTGAGGTAGTTATCAACGCAGACCATCAATTGCTCTATGAGGTGTGGATGAACCTGATTTCGAACAGTATCAAATTTTCAGAGTCAGGGCACAGTCTCTTTATAAAAATAACAGCTGGGGAAAGTGTGGAGGTTGAGATTAGCGATACGGGCAGAGGAATACCCGAGGAGGATCTTCCCTATATATTTGAGCGGTTTTATAAAGCGGATAAGGCGAGAAGCCGGTCGTCAGGGAGCGGGCTAGGACTTTCTATTGTTGACAAAATCGTCACCCTCCACAAGGGCACAGTCCGTGTTGAAAGTCAGCTCTCTGTGGGCACAGCGGTTATTGTTACCCTTCCATATTTTCCTTATTAGAGGGAAGCTTCATAGAGAAATACTTCTATCATTTCATATGACGCTGGCGCACGACTAGCAATAAGAGCAGTTTAGAAAAGGGATAAGCACGAAAATCGTGCTTACAGCAAGCATTCTGATCAATAAAATAGCTGTAAGCACCGAAACGGTGCTTACAGCTATTTTTTATCTGCTTATTTCTCCAGATTAGTTGGCTGTAGACCCGGAAATCGTGCTTACAGCCTACAGACTGACCAAAAAGTTAGCTGTAAGGGCAAAAACGGTGCTTAAGCTACTTCGTCCATGATTGGCCTAGTAGTTGTGCCGGTATCTGTGCTGGGACAGTGGGAAATCCGGAGGCTCGGAGTAAGGGTAGATGTCTTTTCCAGTTGCTCTAGAATAATAGCTTCTTTTCCGAAGCGATTCATTTAGTCGTGCGAATTAAACGTCGAGCACGGAATTGTTTGTATTGAAAATATATGGTGCAGCCAATGCAATAGCCTAAAATGGCTGCAAGCGCGGCAGTGCCCATCATTCCTGCAAATAGATAGCCTGCCAAATTCCAGCCAAGCAGAAAGCTAAGCAAGGAAAAAGTAAGGAAGCCTACACCAAGCGAGTTATTGAAACGTTGCAGTTCTGCAGCCTCTGTAGATGAATAGGTGATAAAGTTATGGATAATTGGGCGAGCCAGTATAATAAACAGGTTAGCTTTATGTCCGAATACGAGTCCAACTACTTGAATTAGCCATAAGACTGCTATTAGCCATGGTAATTGAAAGCTTATTGCCACTAGTAGCAGGGCAGCGATACCTATTTGATTACTTCGCACGTAAGGAATCGGAATTTCCTTCACTATCAACACCAACTTTCCTTATTGGATTTATGTAATTTAATAATAATGGATCACAGACGCTTTAGCAATGAGTAATTTCGTACTCACTTTGCAAGCTCAAGTGCTTCCCAGACTGCTTTCGGATTCAAGGGAACAACGCTTTTCTTTTGTGAATGGGGTCAAATTCCTGAGACATAAACTGACAAAAAGTTACTTTATCATACATTTTCATATATAATAGATTTGCAGTGATATAGTACTAATTTACCTTTTATAAGGTAGGTTACCAGTGAAACTAACAAGTATAGAAATGTTTAAGGATCTCACGAATATGGAGCTGGCTAAGCTGCTCGGCATGCTGGATAACAGCAATTAGCTGCAGGGAAAAGCCTATTCGAGCAAGGTGATATCGGCGATCAAATTTTTATTATAGAACGCGGAGCAATTGAACTTTTTGTAAGTTCAGAAGAAGGCATCAAGTGCTCGTTGGCAGTATTGGGCTATTACAGCACAGAGGGCAAAGCATTTACCCATCGTGGGCCCATAAGGTTGCGCTAGGATATGGTCTAGCTGTCCTGCTTGTGGCCGTTTTGTGTATTCCCTATTGGAAGTGGCTTCATCTCATACCCTAGCTAAGCGTTAATAGATTGGAGGTCCATAGCTTTGAAAATAAAGCTAGTACATATAATAGCTTTGCTGACAGCTGCAGCCATTCTTCTTATGTACAGAGGAACGCTAGACACAGTCGATTATTTCTTTCAGGACCGTGTGATGCAGAAGACTAGCGCCGCAGATACTCGAATTGCAATTATAGCCATTGATGAAGAGAGTATCACTGATTTTGGCAGCTGGCCTTGGAATCGCAATGTACATGCGCAGCTCATCAATACGCTCGCTGAAGGGGAGCCGGCTGTTATAGCTTTTGATGTCACGTTTCCATCTCCCTCCGCAGATGATTTGGAGGCGGATCAAGCTTTGATTGCTGCGGTACAGAACGCTGGTAATGTTGTGATGCCGATATATGGGACGTTTGCTCCTACTGCTAAGCAAGGCACAATGGCGGCATTGAAAATGTCGGAGCCTTTTGCAGAACTGCAGGAAGCGGCGGCAGCAGTTGGTCATATTAACACTATTCCAGATCGCGACCGCGTTGTGCGTAACTCTCTGTATCGTTTTATAGATGATGAAGGGCAGGAAGCTTATAGCTTCTCATGGGTTATCTATAACATGTTTATGGAACGCTCGGGCGAAGCAGTCGATGCAGATATGCTGCCGCTTGATGCATTTGGACGGTTTCATATTCCTTACACAGGAACGCCTGGAGAGTATGAAGCTATTCCGTATTCAGCCGTGCTGAGCGGCGATGTGCCTGCGGACTATTTTAAAGATAGAATCGTACTGATAGGTCCTTATGCACCTGGCTTTAATGATGATTATCCGACTCCCCTTAAAGTGAAAACCCCGATGTACGGAGTGGAGATACACGCTAATATTATTCAGGCTCTTCTGGAGAATGATCTTAAGAAGGAGCTCGATTGGAAATGGAATGCGGTTATCATGCTCATCACAGCCGCCGTTGCTTTCTTCTTATTCCGTAAGTTAAATATGCTTGTTTCCTTTCTGACTGTTGCAGCTATCATTGTTGTTTTTATTACTAGCAGCAGCTACTTATACAGTAAGGGCCTCATTATATCAATCGGTTATGTGATTCCGCTGCTCATTATTAGCTGTATT
>NZ_JBFUHJ010000289.1:0-12656 GCF_056402455.1 Paenibacillus sp. P4_A7
GGCCTGCTTTTTTCAAAATTTGCGGTAAAGCCCAGCTGTATCCGAATACATCAGGGAGCCATAAGTACTCGCATTTAGCTCCGAATTTTTGCTCGAAAAACCTTTGGCCATATACAAGCTGCCTGACAAGAGATTCCCCAGACGGTATGTTGCAATCCGACTCCAGCCACATTGCTCCGCCGGCTTCCCATCGGCCTTCCTTTATTCGCTCTTCAATCTGTTCATAGATCTCTGGATAATCACGCTGCAAATCATCATATAATTGAGGTTGAGTCTGTAAAAATACATATTCAGGAAACTGCTCCATCAAGCGCAGAACGGTTGAGAACGAACGTGCGGCCTTTTCACGTGTATGCTTCAGTCTCCACAGCCAAGCTACGTCAATATGCGTGTGACCGATACATCTTACAATAACTTCACTAGCATTCGGTATTTGCTGCAATTCATCTTTTAATTTCTCATTCGCTAGTTCAACACTTTGATAGAATGAGCTGCTGCCAGGCTCCCGCCAATCAATAAGGAGAAACGATCTGTCTAGCGCTTGCATCAACCGTCCATATTCGAAGGTATTTTCATTAACGACATTYAGCGTATGCCAAATTGCGGATGCCGTATAAAATAAATCATCCGCCGCCGGATTCAGTATAGCGAGGGAGGAATGCTTAATTTCATGCTCCAGATCACTTCGTATCCCAGTTTCACCATTCAAGCCCGACCAAATCTTGAACAAAAGCTCAATCTTGCTGCCGACCAGCTGCTCCGGAAGAAAAACTTCCATATGATTGGTGCCTACTCCTTGGAACGGTTTGCCGTCAATATACAATAAGGATTCGAAGCCCCAATTATGCCCTTCTCCTGTTTTACCGAAATCGAACAGTCCCAACACTTGAAGCCCTCTCCATTCCTTAGGAACCTCTACCTCTGTCCTCATCCAAGCGGTCAAATCTCGACCTTTCCATCTGTCTCCAATATGGATCCGGCCCCATTCCGTGTCTGACGGGGGAAGCGCACCAATAATGGCTTCCTCATCAATCCAGAAATCATAACTTGGAATTTGTATTTCGTTCGTATAGCGATATTTCTCCAGCTCTACAATGCGCTTCTCCAATTTTTGAATCATCAGTAACATAGGGTTCAAGCTGTTCAATGATATCCCTCCTGAATGGAAAATTGATAAATTAAATGCATACTCTGTGCTCTAGCACAGCTTAATTTCTCGAACGATAACATGACCCTCAAGATTCGGTTTTGGTATAAATTGAACGTTTATAAGCTTTCGATTAGAAAAAGGATGCTCCAATACTATTTTATAAAAGGTTTTGGAGCCTTCTTTAATAGGCATCGTCGTACATGAAACCTGCAGCAGCGAGCTATCACTTATATACACATCATGTCTGTCTGACAGAGGGGCTTCCCATGATCGATCACAACTTGATATGTTTATACCATAGTAAACGGGGTGGGACATTGCCGCTCCATCTTCAAATTCAAGTACATATTCCCCTAGAAGATCCTGCTCAGGTTCAATGAAAATCCCGTCAACGAACGGTTGATACTCACGGGTAAACGTCGTGCCATGCGTAATTTCAATATGTGGTCCGGCAAGAGTTCCAAGATTCTTATATCGGAACAAGTCCTCGAAGGTCTCCTCCGCTAAGGCAGTATACATACTCTCATCGTAGCCATCCTGCCAGAACAAGCGACAGCAATAGGCCATTTCGAAAAACACCCCATTGCGCTGTAAATAATCTTCACGCAAAGCACTCCAATTGGATATGCACGATCCCTGAACGCCTTTCGATATTCTTCGGCTCCATTCAGGAATTCCGGTTCCCGAAAAGTTTCCAAACACCATATACATACCGCGATCAAGAAATTCATCATCGTATTCTCGTCGAACGGACCAGTACCAATGCATAATTCGAAGCTCTTTCGGGATCAAGTCAATCGATTTGTACGTTGCGGGAAGTATCTCCCTGAACTGTCCATGTCTATGTACCTCGCGCTCAGATCCACCTTCGGCATTTCCAGATTTGGAGATCGCATTGAGCAGCTTATCTCCCCATAACATCGTTTCAATGCCTTTGGATTTCAGATAACTATAGATTTTTTTTAGATCCTCTGCATAAATCTCGGCAGCATCCTTACCCTTGCATCGATCACAGATGCCTATCGAGTAATACTCGTCATGTCCGATATGAATGACATTGGGCTCGAACACTTCAGCCACTTCATCCAATACATCAAACAAGAGCTCATAGCTTGCAGGATTAGACGGACAATACACATCAGGATACGAATCCTCCTTCCTTTCCGCGAGCTCTGGATGCCTAGTCAGTAGATAATCGCTATGGCTTAATGAGGGGACTTCAGGAATCACATCTAATCCCCGCTGCTTACAATACGAGACTAAATCCTTCACTGTCTCTTGAGCAAGCCACTCACCGCCGCCATTCTCACTATGAATCGAATTTTTTTTCCAGTTGCTAGATCTCTGCACTTCTTTCGCTCTGCCCGAATATCTCCGCATCTCAGCACTGTACTCTACCCACCCTTCATTTATCTCCGGGTGACGTTTATATTCCATCGCACCGCCGATCTCAATGACGATCGTGTTGTAGCGATAGTAACAAGCCATATCAATAAAGCTTTTGAAAAAATCGATATCCTCCTTGGCTGGAAGATAGATTTTAAGACCGCGAAACGGACATAAAGGAACATTATAGATAAGTCCATGATTCAAATAACCATTAATTGTGAGCTGCTGTAAACTATAAGCACCATATATAAGTCCTCTGATACTGGTGGCATATACGTTGACTTCATCGGAAGCCTCTATGATATAGCCGTCCTCACTGTCTATATATACATCTCCAAAGGATCGTTGTAATTTCTCTTGAAGCTCTTCATCTACCTTTTGAAAAAATCGAACAGCAGCGTAAGAATGTGAATGCCGAGCTTTAGATAGCGCTTTCATCACGATCTGATTAAGAACACTATTCTCACCATTCATTGTAATATTCGCTGTCAGATAGGCACCTGTACTTTCAATCTTCTCATACCTATTACGCGTGTTGAACATAGTCACTCTACCTCCCTTCTCCTCCTTCAAACATTCATGAAGAATCAATTTACTTAATCATTAATTAAATGTATTATATAAATGAATAATCACTTTGTAAAGCACTCATTCTTGAGCATTCAATGGAGGATAACGATGAACGCGAACTCAAATGATTATGTAGGAAACCGATTTACTTCAATTGACCTCACCAAGCATTACAACAAAAGCATTGCTGCGTTAAGTGAATCTGACTGCTCTGCGCGAGTTATTCATAACTCTGAGCATCTGCTGACCGGCGAGCATGAGCTATGGGGAATACCTTTTTCACTTGGTCCTAATGAGGGTTCGGCCAATATTATTTTATTGAAGGATGAGGACATTCACATCGACTTCAAAGCTCCTCTCCATGATCACCAACTTATCTTTTTGCACAGTGCTGATTTCAAAGAAACGATAACTAATGAAGACGGCATAACCAGTCCTATGATGGGGACACCACGGCTCGGTGAACTTGTATGTGAATATAAGCTCATCTATTCGGATGGTACAGAAGCGGTCATTCCTATTAAGAGGCGCTACCAAATCAGCGAGTTTCAAGTGAAGTGGGGAGAGAACGGATTCGAAGCAGTGAAGCACATCAAGCCCCGGACGATGCGGACCAACTCGGATATTCCGCGCGGCGAAGCACCRGAAATTCCTTGGGGTCAGAGCCAATTGCGGAATACTTTCCAAGGCTTCGGCAGCGTTATGCATCATTGGATCTACTCTTTACAGAATCCGTATCCCGATAAAGAGCTCACTCGATTGGTTCTTCACCCTATTGACGGCACTGCCTTTATATTCGGTATTACCCGGACTAATATGGTAACAAACCCACTGCGGTGGGACGTTCGCAGGAAGGTGTATTACACATCCAAACCTGGCTTTGTACCTAACCCTTTCGGCAATAATCCCAATATTCGTTTGGATTTTGGCGAAGTTATTTCGGTCTCACCAGTCCTCGAGTATAATCATTCAAATTGGATTGATCATGCCAACCCATCTCTGCCGATACAGAAGTCAAATGAATGGATTATCGAACTCACAGCACACAGCGAGGCGTATCTCTACTTGGGTGAGGATGAGGAGAATTGTATCGCTCTAAAAGATTTGACTGCTTATACGGAATTCCAGCCGATGGAAACTCGTAAACGGAAGGTCACCCTCAAAACTATCGATAAAATATCCGGACAGCCCGTACCGTCCAAAATTCATATACATGGAAAATTCGGCGATTACATTCCTCCCGTTAACGGTCATCGAATTCCRAATGCACATTGGTTCGAAGACTATGGAACAGAGCATGTTCAAGGCAATCATTTCAGCTGCTACATAAACGGGGAAGCCGAATTCAATCTGCCGTATGATACCGTATATATTGAAGTCACCAAAGGATTTGAGATAAAGCCGATTCGCAAAACCTTTACCATTACTGACGAAATGGATAGCATAGAGATCATTCTTGAGCATGTATTGCCATGGAGGTCTAAGGGCTGGGTTACTGCTGACACTCATGTTCACTTTCTATCTCCGCAAACCGCACTATTAGAAGGGGAAGCAGAAGGTGTGAATGTGGTCAACCTGCTCACCAGCCAATGGGGAGAAATGTTCAGCAACCTCGGAGACTTTGATGGTAAAACAACGATCGGAAGTGTTGAGAATGGGGGCAGCGGTGAATACCTCGTGCGGGTCGGGACGGAGAATCGCCAGCATATTTTGGGACATATCTCCCTACTCGGCTACAGCGGCAAAATGATTCTTCCTTTGTGTACTGGCGGACCGGATGAGTCTGGACTTGGAGATCCCGTAGATATCTCTATTACGCAATGGGCCAGACTTTGCAGAGAACAGAACGGCATCAGCGTTATTCCACATCTTCCAAATCCAAGAGCCGAAGAAGCGGCTACCATTGTTTTGGGTGAAGCTGATGCCATTGAACTATGCTCCTTCGAAAATAAGGGGATCAACCCCTATTCCTTATCTGATTGGTACCGTTATCTGAATTGTGGGTATTTGTTGCCTGCTGTTGGCGGTACAGATAAAATGTCTCAGGAAACTGCAGTAGGCACCATTCGTACTTATGCACTTATCAAGGATCTTCCTTTTACGTACGACAATTGGATGAAGGCTGTTAGGCAAGGCCAAACCTTCGCCACATTTGGCCCTCTCCTTGAATTCCAGGTCAATGGTCATGAGATGGGCACCAAATTCGAATTAAGAACAACCGGGGGAACGGTAGATATAGTCTGGCAAGTGTCGTCAGCAACCATTCCCGTGACCAAAGTGGAGCTTATTGTAAATGGCGAACTACGCGAAGTATTCACCGCTGATCCCGAACGCATAACCCATGGCGGCCATTGGTCATTGAAAGTAACGGGGAGCAGCTGGATTGCTATGCGAGTGCGCGGCTGTTATCATGATCAAACTGAAATTATTGCAGCTCATTCCAGTGCGGTAATGGTTACGGTTGAGGGGAAGCCCTGCTTTAACTCAGCTGACGCTGTTACTATACTAGTGCAATCACAGCGCACAGGATCATCATGATGGGCACTCCCATTAAGGCTTATGATTTTATGCTAGCCCTTCAGTAACCATGCTGTGCGCACAGGAGAAACACCGCTGGGGAAAATGATCCCTAGCGGTGTTTTTTGCACGAGCTATTGGCTTATTTATTAAGTTAATTTCCAAAAATCATACATATTTTATAATAAATTACTGTAGTTCCACTTTGTCGCCAGACAAGGCACGAGGCTCTAAACAATTAATCGGCTCATCTAACAAATGTCTGAATAGAAGCGCGGCCGCCCCTACTGCGCTTTGTGAGCTTCCAAAGGTAGACGGCTCCAAACGCAGCTTATCCTTGACAAAGCTATACTGACGAAGCTGTAAATTCGACAAGACCGGAGACAAATATTCCGACAAGTAAGGAAACAATCTTCCGCCAAGCACAACCACTTCCGGGTCGTATAGATTAAATACATTGATGAGTGCATTCTCCAAATAGCTCAATGTGTCATTCATGCACTTCAATGCCTCCGGATCTCCTTTCGATATCGCTTCCTTAAGCGTTTGCATCGAATTTCCTCCGGACCATCTTTCCAAAATACCAGGAATCGAGCCTACAGTTTCCCAGCATCCTATATTGCCGCAATCGCATACTTTTCCGTCCATTTTAAGTGTCATATGACCAACTTGTCCATAAAGCCCATTCGTACCTCGCACGATTTCACCATTGGAAACAAGTCCGCCGCCGATGCCGATTCCCATCGTAATGAACAGCAAGTTTTCCACATTTCTCCCGTTGCCAAACGAATATTCTGCTAAGGCAGATGTTCGTGCATCATCTTCGATTAACGTTRGTTTGGAGAAATGCTCACTTATTTTGGATTGCAGATCAAATCCTCTCCATCCCGTAAAATTAGGAGGACTTAGCAATGCACCCTTCTTATAATCGATTGGACCAGGAACCCCAATTCCCATACCGAGTATATGATGCTGACCCGATTTCTCTACATCTTCTTGTAATTGCATTAATATAGGCAGTATTTCGTGAAAATACTTGTCTGGTCCATCAGGCTCAATTATTTCATTGCTGATCGATTGCAGTATTTCACCCTTCAAATCGGTTAACACGATCTCATAGGAGGACCGACCAATGTCCAGCCCGATTAGACGGTAATAGCCTGTATCAAAACCAAGCATTACTCGCCTTCTTCCAACATTCCCTGATATGGATTCGAATTCACGTATAACCCTTTGCTCTATTAACTCATGCGTCAGATTAGTAATCGTGCCTGATGTCAATCCCGTCTGTTTCACTAATTCCACCCGCGAGACTTGTCCAACCTTCCATATTTGTTTCAATATGGTCGACATATTCTGTTGTTTAACTTGTTGAAGATAGATTAATTTATTCGTAGCAATAACGGTCTCCTCCTTGCAATCAATTCACTTAATCATTATATTAACTCCCTAGCACATTGATTATATCACACAATAAGTAGTATTTCTCGTACAAATGAAAAACACAGGACAGATGAACTATATCCGTTTAATCGGCTGCTTCGTATGATACAAATCCCATATCGCTCGATTAATAAAAACAGCTCGCTCCCAGATAAGGAACGAGCTGCTTTATCATTTTCATGATTCCATTTTCCCTATATGAAGCTCCCTTTACTCTACGTTGATAAGCATAGATTTAAGAGGCACCATCGAATCCTCAGGAACATAATATTTGAATTTGTTTTCGCTGATTTGTCCGAGCAGCTGACGACGGATTGGATCGGCATCCTTCAAGAGGCTCTCCGAAGCCGTATGGTAATCGATAGGGCGCATCCAGATTGGGCTGTAGCCGAGAAACAGCTGCCTTCTTGTAAATTCGGATTGGTTTGGAGAGCCTGCATGCCATAAGTTTTGGGCAAAAATGAATACGTCTCCCGGTTTTCCACATACTTGAACTTCCCCGTCCTGCTGCTGCCTCACATCCTTATTATTAGGGTTATAAGGCTTCTTATGGCTGCCCGGAATAACTTTCGTATTGCCGCGGTCCGGTTCCGACATATCGCTTAAAATATAACAAGTCTTAATGTAATAGGTAGCTGTCAGGCCAGCAATTACAGGAAATTGCGGATGAGGTCCATCCTGATGCCAATCAATAAAGCTATGCGTGGCAGTCTTAGCTTCGTTCGGATTCGGTTTCCTAATCGTTAGGTGGGAAATATGCAGTTGAATATTATGTCCGAGCAAATTAACAATTAACGGTAGAATAGTCGGTTGATCAATCATTGAAGCAATCTCTGCATGACGTTCAACGCTGTTATAAATATTATGGGAAAGCGTTTCCGGCTCGTTCGCAATGATTTCATCGATTGCCAAATTCAGACGGTTCACCTTTTCTTGCGATAATACTCCTGGTAAAACCAAATAACCCTGCTCGTTAAATTGATCCATCAATTCCCGTATATTCAGCTCAGCAGTCTTCATCATTCATTCCTCCTACTTGTATTTAATTTAATTATATATGAAGAATTTTCCTGTTATAATGTATGAATAATTATAATCCCTTGTATATAATTTCATAATTGGAGGGACTTCATTTGGAATTGACTCGATTTCTTGAGCCCGATCTGYATTACCATGTCTACGTGAAAGACGCTGTGCATTTCCAAAAAACACATGACACTTACGATCACTGGGCATTATTTATTGTCGAAGAAGGCGGCTTTGAATACAGAATGGGAGGTCAAAGCGGCAAGGCTGTTAAAGATGACGTCGTGTTATGTCCGCCTGATTTGACCTTTTACCGTAAAACCAATGATTTATCCTTTCATCTAATGGGATTTCAATGGAACTCTAACCCTGAGCATGCCCATTCGAGCATAAAAGATTTACCACAGACCGGAAAGCTTCGCCTTATGAACAACAAGAGATTCCATTCAACCCTCTCTCAGTTTCGTGAAGCCGATTACTTAAATGGAAGCCTTGGTTTCGCGTACAAAAAACATCTCCTTAAGGATTTGCTTTATCTCCTGCAGATTGAATTATCCGACCAGCAACCGACTCCCTTGTTCAGTGATGAGCCTCTCCTTCAACGAACCGTCCACATGCTGCAGCAGCAAGCTGAATTTGGCATTTCCCTAAAAGCAATCGCTTCGGAACTCGGCATAAGCCAGGTTCAATTGACCAGACTTTTCAAGCGTGAGTTCCGGATCGCTCCCAGCGCCTATGCAGCTAATCTCCGAATGGACAAAGTCAAGCAGCTGCTGGTACATTCCTCTCTGACCCTTGCCCAAATTGCCGAGCACTGCGGATTTACAGACGAGCATCATTTAAGCAAGAGCTTCAAAAAGTTACTCGGTATTAATCCGTCCTCCTATAGAAAAACGTATCGTGTCTAACACAGACAAGCCGACCGTAAATTGACCGATCGGCTTGTATGAAGTACTCAGATTACTTAACTGCCATAGCCCAGCGCTTTCAACTGCTCCATAGCGCTGTCCATTAAGGCTTTATAGTTCATAGATGTCTCCAGCGTCTGGATAAAGGTGTCATATTCACTTAACGGGCGTTTATTATAAATAAACTTTGCAAGCTCTTCCTCGATATAACGATTCGCGTCAGCTAGATTAAAGCCTTCCGGATTATCGATGAATCCGTTCAGCGCCTCAATACGGGGCTGGTCGTTCGCAAATGCAATCGCATCTGACTGAGCGGCGAACTTGGCCTGCAAATACTCCATTTCAGGTCTGCCTGTGAATTGGTACAGCCAGGAATAACCGACATCGCCTGCTTTATCTGTCATTTTCGCCTTACCGTTATCAAGTGTGAAGTGAGTATCCTTCACCCCAAATTGCACAAGCATCGAGCCACCATCCGGATTTGAGATATAATTTAGCAAATCGAATACCCGCTGCAGCTTCTCGGGATCCTTCTCAAGCGCCTTCGGAATTGCGAATCTCCCCGGAGTCGACCCAATATCCCATGATCCGTCGTACTGCCCCCCAACGCCGGTCGGTGCTGCAATCTGCAGCCAATCCGCATTTGGGTTAACGGTTTTAATTTGCTCCACGAATTGATCCTTAGTAATATTAGGCCAATCGATATATACAATGCCCGCCTGCCCTTTGATCGCTTTCTCTTGATGCTGCAATCCACTATTGGCCAGCAGCTCAGGATCAACGGACCCTGAAACATTCATTTCCTTAATAAACGCCAACGCGTCCTTCATCGCCGGGTCATACAGAGAATTAATAACKGCCCCATTCTTCTCATAAAAGTTGCCCGGCATACCGACGCCGAATGCTCCGAATACTGTTGAGAATGCTCCAAACTTGCCACCGGTCAAGCCAAAGGTGTCCGGCTTGCCGTTGCCATCTGGATCTTTTTTGGTGAAGGCATCCGCTACTTCCGATAATTGTTCCACAGTCGTAGGCACCTCTAGCTGCAATTTATCCAGCCAATCCTTGCGGATCCATAAAGTGTTGTACGGGATTTGCGGAGATTTGGAAACGGCGTATACCTTTCCGTCCACCATCCCTTTTTTGACGCTGTCTTCACCAATGAAGGCAACTGTTTGGTCCAATTTATCCATATATGGCGTTAAATCCAGCAGAAGCCCCTGTTTAGAAAACTGAATAAGCTGCTGGCGATCGACCATAAACAGATCCGGAAAATTTCCTGAGGCCATACGGACATTCAGTTGATTGCTATAATCGTCTGCCGATGGGTAAACGGTCAGGTTCAAATCAATATTCAGCGCTTTGTCCARCTCCTGCTTAATAATATCCTTGTCCGGCGAAGGCAGGTTGTTTCCGCTCTCGATAATTTCAAGCTTAACCGGCTTGCTGCTTGGCTCTGTGGTTTCAGTGCTTGGCTGATTGGTTTCACTTGGCTCGTTGCCAGCCTTTTTATTGCTATCTCCTCCTGAACAAGCTGCAAGCATGGTTCCTAGAATTGAAACGGTTAACATCAAGGAAAATATTTTTCTCATCTTCATATCCCCTTTCTAAATTCTTGCTATTTTATAGGTCCGCATAGCTGGCCAGTGATCTATGCAACCTTGGTTAACCTTTAATCGATCCGAGAAGCATTCCTTTTGTAAAGTGCTTCTGAAGGAACGGATAAATGATGATAACCGGCAGACTGGCGATCATGACGGAAGCCATTTGCATCGTCTGAGTTGGCATCATGTTTTCCGCGTTTTCAAGCGGCTGTTGACTTTGCATCAAAATTTCCCTGACGACAACCTGTAGTGGATACAATGTGCGATCAGTCACATAGAAAATCGCTTGAAAAAATTCATTCCAATGACCGACCAGATAAAACAATCCTACGGTAAGCAAAACGGGAATCGATAGCGGCGTTACAATTTGAAGCAGGATTCGGAACTCTTTGGCTCCGTCGATCCTTGCTGATTCGAACAGCTCCTCAGGCAGCCCTTCAAAAAAACTCTTCATTATAAGTACATTAAAGCTCCAAACCGCATTAGGCAAAATCATGGCCCAGATTGAGTCGAGCAGTCCCATTGATTTTACAACCAAATAGGTCGGAATGATTCCTCCACTGAACAACAGAGTAAACACAATCATCATTAGAAAAAAGTTCCTTGCCGGCAAGTTTCTGCGACTAAGAGGATAAGCCATCAGGCCGGTCAATATAAGATTGACTGTAGTACCGATAACCGTAATAAGCACGGTAATTTGAAACGCTTTTGGAATATTCGACTCCGTTAGCAGCGTTCGGTAGGCGGAGAATGTAATTTCTTTTGGGAATAAAATAAATCCGCCGTTGCGCAATACTTCCCCAAAGGGAGTGATGGATACCGATACTACGTACAATATCGGTAAAATGGCAGCAAGTCCGCATAGTCCCAAAATGACATATACGATGCAGTTGAAAATTTTATCATCAAGGCTTCTTACCATATGCCCTCACCCCACTTTTTCGCCAAACGATTGGCACTCAATACAAGGATTAACCCAATGACGGACTTGAACAATCCGACTGCCGACGCCAAACTGAAGTTCAACTGCTGCAAACCTGTTCGGTAGACCCAGGTATCTAGAATGTCTGCAACCGGATAAACCTGTATATTGTACAAAATGTAGATTTGATCAAAGCCGGCATCAAGCAGATGACCGAGTTTTAGTATAAACAGCAAGACAATGATGCTTCGGATCCCCGGAAGTGTAATATGCCAAATCATGCGTATCCTGCTCGCTCCGTCCACTTTGGCAGCTTCGTAGAGTGTAGGATCAATGCCCGCCATCGCCGCTAAGTAAATGATCGCTCCCCAGCCGAGATTTTGCCAAACCTCAGAACCGACCAGAATACTGCGGAAATAATCCGTCGAGGTTAGAAATGGGATTGAGCTGCCTCCCGCTTCTACAAGCCACCGATTAATCAAGCCACCGTTTTGAGAAAATAGTGTCATTAAAATACCGAAAATAATGACCCATGATAAGAAGTGCGGCATGTAAGTAAGCGTTTGGACAATAGATTTCAACCAACGAACACGGCACTCATTCAGCAGAAGCGCCAGTAAAATCGGAGGCAGTGTCCCCCAGACCAGCTTGTATACGCTGATTAATAGCGTATTAGTCAACAGCTGACTGAAATAGGGAGATTGATAGAAATCCTGAAAATGTTTATACCACGGATTGACCCACGAGCTCCCCGTTATCCCATCCAGGATGGCAAAGTCTTTAAAGGCAATAATGACCCCATACATCGGGAAATACCGAAAAATGATGAAATAAATGACACCAGGCAGCAGCATAATGTAAAATGCTCGGAATCTCCAAATGGCTGTGAGAATCGACTGCAGCTTTGTTCGCGGATCTGGCCGTATCCGAGGGGCTGGGGTAAGGCTCTGTTTGGCGTCCATCGTATCCCTCCTTGTATGAATGCGCTTCCAATAATGTAAGTATAAACATCTGAACGGAACGCCGATATACACAAAAACGTAAATAATGTACAGATTTATGGAAATCGTGATTGGCCTGCACCTCGTTCATCAGACTGAATAAACGAAGAGGCCGCCCCTTAGGAC
>NZ_JBFUHJ010000290.1:0-7106 GCF_056402455.1 Paenibacillus sp. P4_A7
ATATGATTCGCATCAGAATAATCCGAAAGAAAGGGGAGCTTTTCTCCGAAATAAATATGATTGATTGTGCCTAGATCACTTAACCCTAATACGTAGGAAACGTGGTTTCCTTCAAGTACCCAAATATTTCTTAAAGCATCATGTCGTATCATATAATTATCTCCTCGTTATAGGAAATCGAAGAAGATTTCCTTCCTCGAAATGATTTACTTTTTTTTATCAACAGCATGACATGCTCAGCACAGCAAACCTTTAAACTTAAAAAAGCTTCCCTTCACTCCTATGCTGATAGTCGCCTTAGGAATGAAGGAAAGATTTTGATAGGATGATTACTACTCTTTGCGGCTACTATTTTTATCCGGCTTGAATGTTCCGGCTCAACCTTTATTTAACAACTCCATGGGGATCAATTACGAATTTCCGGGAAACGCCGCGATCAAAATCCTGATAAGCTTTTGGAGCCTCATTTAAAGATATAAGTGTGGCATTCACAGCTTTAGCAATTTGTGCACGTCCGCTCATGATCGCCATCATCAATTCTCTGTTGTATTTCATAACTGGTGTTTGGCCTGTCACAAAAGTGTGGGATTTAGCCCAACCGAGACCAAAACGAATTTTCAATGTTCCAATTTTCGAATCTTCATCAACAGCGCCCGGGTCACCTGTTACATAGAGTCCTGGAATTCCTAGGCTGCCGCCTGCACGAGTAACTTCCATAATGGAATTCAATACAGTTGCTGGAGCTTCACCATGCCCATTCCCATGTCCATGAGCTTCGAATCCAACGCAATCAATCGCTGAATCTACTTCAGGAGAGCCCAAAATTTGATCAATTTGTCCAGCCAAATCACCATTCTCACGAAGATTGACAGTCTCACAGCCAAAGCTTTTCGCTTGGGCAAGACGATCTGCATTTAAATCACCGACGATAACAACAGCTGCTCCTAGCAATTGAGCAGAGTGCGCTGCGGCAAGACCTACCGGACCTGCACCGGCAACATATACAGTCGAGCCTGGGCGTACCCCGGCACTAACCGCACCATGATAACCTGTAGGAAAGATATCCGAGAGCATCGTTAAATCGAGAATTTTTTCCATTGCTTTCTCTTTATCAGGGAACTTCAATAATTGAAAATCTGCGTAGGGAACCATGACATATTCGGATTGCCCTCCAACCCATCCGCCCATATCCACATAACCATAAGCCGAACCAGGACGATCTGGATTGACGTTTAAACATATATTTGTATTACGTTCTTTACAACTGCGGCAACGGCCACATGCAATATTAAAAGGAACTGAGACCAAGTCACCTTTTTTTATAAACTCTACGTCACGACCCACTTCAATAACTTCACCTGTTATTTCATGACCTAGAATAAGACCGGATGGAGCCGTAGTCCGTCCTCTAACCATGTGCTGATCGCTTCCGCATATATTTGTCGTTATCACTTTCAGAATAACCCCATGCTCACATTTACGCCCTACATTTAATGGATTGACACCCGGACCATCCTTCAACACCAAATCTGGATAAGCTGTATCTCGTACTTCTACGATTCCTGGTTTGCTATAAACAACCGCTCTATTCCCTGACATATTCTCATCTCCATATGCTAGATTAGTTAATTGATGTTAGATACTTTATCAGCCTGTATGGTCATATTGGTCACACGGGTTTCCTTTATTTACTACACAATTAAGTAGAGATCATCCCCATGAAATTAGAAGCTGCAGGGCTGATCCATATCATCAACGATGACTCTTATGAAATTGCCTCGTTCTTCCCTAACTCCATGTACGATTACCTTCACCTCATCCTGCCCTAAAAGACCAATAATGATAGCGCTTCCTTTTATGATAAACTCCCAAAACCTATTAGTCTTTGAATTAACAAGACTTAATTTTGCACTATGCGGACATTATGATGGATTAACGGAGATTTCTATAATAGGCTTCTTCATAAAAAATAAGAGGAAGGTATTGTACCTTCCTCCATTTACATCAATTGCATACAGATTTAACCAAAAGAGACTCCCCAGACCGCAAGTCAATCGGAAATGTTTCACCAATGCTGACAACACGAACGCTTGTATTTCCCCCTTGAGTAATTTCTAGCTCATTCGTATCGAAACTGTTGAGTATTTGAAGACTGACATCCCGCTCAGCTTCAAGAGTAACGTACATTAGCCGACCGTTTGCGAATTCAGCAGAAACGAGGCTTCCCATCCCGCTCCTGAAACGCCGGAACGAAACACCGCTTTGCTTCCAGTCATCTGGAATAGCCGGGAAGAGGCGGATAAATCCTTCGTGATTTTGCAGCAGCATTTCCTGCAAGGCGTCTGCCGCCGCCATATTTCCCTCAAGCGTGAACGGCCGATAGAGGAAAGAGCTATACCCCATCTGCTTCTGGTCGCCGTTGAGATGAAATCCGTTGCCAGATATAAAAGCATCCCAGAATATATGAAGATATCGGTACGCCTGCTCACCGTTTCGCGCACGAGCATACAAATCGGCCACCCACGCGAACGAATAACCGACCCATTGTGCAGTGCCGAGCTGCTCGATCTGTACAAGCGACGCTTCGATAATCTCMTTTTCCCGCTCCGATCGTTCGTATTGCACCAGATTCAGCGGATAAATCGCCATCAGATGCGACATATGCCGGTGACTCACCGCAAGAGACTCGTCCGGGCTTAGCATGATCACGTTGTCCTCATTCACCGCAAGGTCTGCTAGCTGTGCTCGAATGTCGCCCCATTCCTTCGCCTCTTTGTCCCGTCCGAGGAGTTCCTCATACTGTTTAAGCGTTTCGAACAAATAGTGAAGCAGCGCCAAATCGTTATTGCTGTTCGATGTCAGCCAAGCAGCCGGCGAATTGTCGTGAATCTCCGGCGAGCTGGACAACGGCAGCAGCAGTTTGCCGTCCGGACCCGGTTTTAGCCAGTGCTGGACGCAGGCTGCCGTTTCGCGGAAATATATATAAGCCTTATGCTCCAAAAATTCTAGGTCACCCGTGTACAGCCAATAATGATCAAACGCCTGACACAGCCAAATCTGATTGACTAGATTGGTAGAGTACATGACCCAGCCGCCTAGCGACTCGCCATTGATCCCCATGACCGAAGGCAAACAAATACCCGGCGCCTCAAAAAACCGCTCTGCGAAAGCCTTGGCCTCTGGCCTCAGATTCCAGAGTAAGTCGATGAAGCTTTCCCCTTCTTCAAGATGGTTCGCTTTCATATAAGGCCAGTAGCTCAACTGAGTGTTCAAATCATTATGATAGTCGCCCTTCCAAGGTGGCAGCGTACCTCCGTCTGCGGTCCAAACACCCTGCAGCGGCATCGGCGGCGCCCCTTTGCGAGAGCACGATCCGAACAAATAATGCGTATGATACCACTGACGTTCCATCACCGTATCAGGCAAAGTTATTTCACTCTTATTCCAAAAAGCGTCCCACCATGCCTCATGCTCCATAAGCGAGTCATCAAAGCCTCTTGCCAAAGCTTCCCTAACGACCGTTTGCGCGTCCTCCAACCAGTTCTCGCCGTCTGTGCTGGCTTTAATGGCGTAAGCGATTTCAAGTGAATCCCCATTGTGTACCCAGGCAACCGCAATGGCGAACGATAAAGAGCCACAAGTCGGCTGCACGTAAAGCATCGTATCACCTTCCCGGGTTACCCTTCCGGCTGGATATCCGAGGGAAGCGACCAGGTTCCCTTCGGAAGAAAGCGCGGAGTTAACGTCCTCCGAGCTACTGTAGTTAGGAGGATCAAGATGGATCGTGGGAATGACGGCATTTCCACTCACTGAGATGAATCCAACCGACTGCGTTGCACTCAAAAAACTGCTGACAACAGTCTCTTTACCGTTAAAATGTAGAGTAACCTCCGCAAGTGCTTTTTTCAGAACGATACGGTTTTCCACGTGGTCTGCTGCTTTGCCGAAGTCAAGCTCAAGCGCCCCGACCGGAATTTTGGTCGGCGTCGTTTGGAAGTAAAAGGAGTCGAACCGMTTACTTACTTCTTCATGCTCACCATTCTTCACAAGCTCGATCAATTGGGCATACCGATAATCTTCTGCTTCCGTTTCCTTCGCGACACGAGTATCCCAAAGATCTCCACGATCCAAGCTGAACCTAAGCGGCGCACCACTGCCGTAAATAAGGCAGCCCGTCAAGCCGTTGCCAAGCGGAAGCGCCTCATCCCAGCAAGTAATCGGACCTTTGATCCTTAGATCGTGATTTTCGTTTGGTTTGTTTCTAATCAACATATTCTCCATCGGCATTACTCTCCCTCTCCCTCTCACGTAAACATTTAAAGATAAAACTGTTGTTCCTTATCTCACGCGATACTCATCAAACATCTTGGGTATAATCTCCGTTGATGCGCCCGGCATTTGAGGCAGTACATAATGACCATTGACTACGGTAGCTGGCTCCACAAAAATATGACGGATCCACGGAATGTATTCGAGCATAATAGCCCCTGGTGTTGATGCGACCAAATGCTGATGAATTTGTCCCATATCGCCAACATGCGGACAAACCGGAATATCGTATGCAGCCGCTAAACCGGCTACCTGCTGCCATTCTGTAATACCGCCAACACGCGTTACGTCAACTTGGCAATATTCGATTGCCCCTTGGTGGATGTAATCACGGAATGCGTATTTCGTATAGACATGTTCACCTAATGCAATTGGTACATTCAATGCATCAGCCAACTTCTTATGGCCCATAATATCATCTGGGTTTAATGGTTCCTCCAACCAGAACAAATCAAACTCTTCTAACTTCTTTCCCCAAGTCATAGCTGTGTTGATATTCCACTGTTGGTTCACATCGATCATGAAAATAGTGTGATCGCCTATTGCCTTGCGAACTGCTTTACAACGATCATAATCCTCATGCGGATCTGATTTCCCTACTTTAATTTTAACCCCGGTAAAGCCTTGCTCGACAATCTCACTAACGTCCTTGATCAAACGTTCTTTGGACCAGTTCAACCAGCCGCCGTTTGTATTATAAGCTTTTATTTGTTTGGATTTATGTCCACCAAGATACTGCCACAACGGTTTATTAGAAGCCTTCGCCATAATATCCCAAAGCGCAATATCTACTGCAGCCAACGCCATATGAGTAACTCCTGCTCTACCAATCCAATGCATTTTGCCAAAACGCAGCTCATCCCAAATTTCTTTAACCATGAATGGATCTTTGCCAATTAATAATGGAGCGTAATAACGATCAATCGTGTCAACGATCATATCATCACCATGTGCACAAGTTCCTGTATACCCATAACCAACAAAACCCTCATCCGTAAAAATTCGTACACCCGCAAGTCCCCAATGCGTAGCCACATTAATCGCATCTGTAATCGGCGGTGTAATCGGTACATGTAAAACAAAGCTTTCTACTTTTATAATTTTCATTAGTTCCATCTCCCTAGTTTTAGTATATCGTACATGATTTTATTGATAGTAAAGGTGAAGTAGTAATAACGACAAATGATACCGTTTCCATTTTATATAATTAATAGCCTAAAGCTGCCCCGCCATCGACAGGGAGTGCGATACCCGTAACAAATTTGGATAAATCGCTAGCTAAATACAACACTGCTTTTGCAATCTCTTCCGTTGAAGCACATCTTCCGAGCGGATGCATATCGACCAAATCTTGTACTGTAGCTGCTGGATCCGGCTGCTGCCCAATCCACTCTTCTAATAACGGTGTCATCACTCCTGCTGGACATATRCAATTGACGCGCACGCCATCTTTCGCGTAATCCAATGCCAATGCTTTAGTCATGGCAATAATAGCGCCTTTTGAAGCAGAGTACGCTGGATTTTGCTTTTGACCTAACAATCCGCTTAACGAAGCCATATTCACAATGCTGCCGCGATTTTCTCTGATATATGGGATACAATATTTTATCATCAGATAAACACTCTTCAAATTAATATCCAAAGTACGCGTCCACTCTGATTCCGTGATGTCTTCCAAATATTTAGGTAATACTACAGCAGCATTATTGAATAAAATATCAATCGTACCAAACTTAATTAAAGTCTGTTCCACTAATTGTTTAACTTCCATCTCAGATGAAACATCTGTTTTCACATCAAAGGCAATATCATCCGCCGAATGAGACGAATGGATTTCTTCCACTACTCGGCTTGCTTCAGCATCGTTCCAGTCTGCAACGATAACTTTGGCACCCTCGCTGGCAAATAGTTTGGCAGTCGCTTCGCCAATCCCAGATCCACCTCCTGTAACAATAACGACTTTTCCCTGTAACTGCATAGGCTACCCTCCGGTATTTTTGAAATGTGCAATGGTTCTTTCTTGTGAATTTCGAATATGAGCAGTCATCGCATTAGAGGCTCCTTTGGCATCTCTCTGCAACAATTTAAATAAGACTTCATTATGCTCTGCCCACTCCATTGCCGTGTCATCTACATCCAAGTTTATTCGGATATACGTTAAGTATCTTTGAATCTGTTCGATGTAGCCTATGACAAGATTTTTCAAGTTCATGTTGTCGCAATATTCGAGTATCGTTCCATGGATGGAGACATTCATTTCACTAATCAGTACAAGGCCGCTATTCGTATCCGATAGTGTTTTATCGCGCAAAGCAATCATATATTCATACAGCCATTTGAGCTTTTCCTCTGGTATGGCCATAGTCGCCTTTTCCACCGCAAGTGGCTCAAGGTGAAGTCTTATTTCAAAAATATCATTCAATTCCTGAAGGCTAAGCAAATTGACGTACATCCCTTTAAATGGAACCATGTGCAAATACCCTTCGGATTGCAGTCTGGAAAGCGCTTCTCGAATCGGAATATTACTTACTTCCAAGGTCCGCGCCAATTGATCGATATTAATCTTTTCACCTGCTGGCAATTTGTGTGAAAGGATATCTTCCTTTACAATCCGATAAATCTCTTCTGTCAAATTTGTCCGGTTTAGTTTGGTACTCATATTGTTGTCTCCAATTCATAAAATCGAATCGCGTATCCATAGTCATTTCGATCTAATTGCTAATAATGCCGATAAGCAAAATTTCTCATTTTTAACCAAAAAATATATCGTGTATGAT